>CAYNBG010000032.1:3936-8564 GCA_964395495.1 uncultured Staphylococcaceae bacterium | reverse complement strand
TAATCGAAAAGTTTTATTAATTGATCTCGATCCTCAAGGAAATTCATCTAGAGGTTTAGGTGTCGATGTATCTTTAATTAATAAAAATATTTTCGATTCTTTAATTTTAGATGTAGATATAAATAAAGTTATTAGAAAAACAATGATGAAAGGTTTAGATTTAATTCCTACTAATTTAAAATTATCAAATTTAGAAAGTGAAATATATCTTAAAAATATTAGACCTTTTACATTACTTAAAGAAGCTTTAGTTAATCTTAAAAAAGGATATGATTATGTTATTATTGATTGTCCTCCTTCTTTAGGCATTTTATGTATCAATGCGTTAACTGCTGCAAATAGTGTATTAATTCCTGTTCAATGTGAATATTTTGCACTTGAAGGATTAGCTCAAATTTTAGGAACAATATCTAAAGTTCAAGAAATGTATAATAAAGATTTAGCGACTGAAGGATTTTTATTAACAATGTTTGAATCACGTTCTAAACTTGCTCAAGAAGTAGTTGATCAAGTTAAAAATTTATTTAGGGAAAAGACATTTCAAACGATTATTCCTAGAAATATTTCTTTAAGTGAGTCTGCAGCAAGAGGTATTCCTGGAATATTATATAAACCAACAAGTCAAGGTAGCTTAGCTTATAAACGTTTAGCTAAAGAGGTTGTTGATAATGAAAGAAACCAATAAATTAATAAAAAACGATTTACGTTCTTTAATTAAAAAATTTTCAAAAAACGATGCGATTTCATCAATTAATGAAAATTATTCTAAAGAAAATATTAAATATATTTTAAATAAGGATATTGCTGATAATAGATTTTTAATAAAAGCAAAAGTATATCAAGAAAATATAGATTTAATAAAAAAATCTTTAAAAGAAAATGGTATATATAATCCATTTTATGTAAATGCAAAAGATAATAAATATGAAATAGTTATTGGTAGAAGAAGACTTTTAGCATCAAAAGAAATAGGATTAATGGAACTTCCTTGCATTGTATTAGAAATGAATGATGAAGAAGAATTAATCACAACTTTATCAGATATTAAAGATCATAAAAACCCAAATATGATCGAAATGAGTTTAATTTTAAATGAACTATATACTAAATTTAATTATAAACTTAAAGATTTGTCGTTATTAATAAATAATTCCATATATCAAGTTAGCAATATCATTAATTTAAAAAAACTACCTGAAGAGATATTTTTAGACTTGAATAATAATAAGATTAGTTATGGACATGCTAAAACATTAGAAAGATTATCTAATGATGATGCTTTATATTTTTATGAAATTATAAAAAAAGATAAAATCAGTGTTAGAAAATTAGAATCTTTAATTAATAAGAAATTCAAAAAGAAAGAAGAAAATATTATTAAATTTGATGATGAACTTATGAGTATAAGTTTAAAATTTAAAAATAAAAAAGAATACAAGAGATATAAAAAATATATTAAAAAAATTGACTAATAAATGTATTAAAATTATACTATTAGACGTTGATTTAGAATACATTATTTATGAAATTTGACAAGAAAAGAACTATAAATTTAATCGTGAGAGTTGCTATATTTGGAAGTCTAGCAATTATTTTATATTGCGTCCCTTATCTTCAATTTTCATTACCATTTACTCCATCATTTTTAAAAATACATTTTGATGAAATACCTATTTTAATTGCTGGATATGCTTTTGGACCAGTTGAAGCAATAATTATTATTGTATTAAAATCTTTATTTAAATTGATTCAAGATATACCTGAAACCGGTGGAATTGGTGTATTAGCAGATTTTATTTATACATGTGCATTTATTCTTCCAGCTGTATTTATTTATAAAAAACATAGAAATCTAAAAGGAGCTATTGTTTCGTTTGCTATTGGTTTAACCTCTCAGTTATTGATTAGTTGTGTAGTTGGATTGTATTTGATTTATCCTTTATATGGATTTTATTTTTCTCCAACATGTAAAAGTTATGATGAAGCTATGGTTGTAGTTGGTAGTTTATTTGGAGCGTTAGATAAATCAATAACAACTGCAAAAGATCCATCAATTATGTATAAATTCTTATTACCATTTAATTTAATTAAAGATGGAATTGTTGGTTTAATGACATTTGCAGTATATAAGCCTATAAGACTATTGATTGAAAAAAAAGAAAAATAACAAGTCAAAAATAGGCTTATTGTTCTTTAAGCATTTTTATAAATTCTTTACATATAAAACTTAATTCTTTATTCTTAAGCCATATTAATTTTCTAGTTAATTCATTAACATTATTAACTTTTAATGGCTTAAAATGATCGTTTTCTTTTTTTTCATTCATTGGGAAAGGGATTACTGCAAATATATTTTTTTGCTTAGCAAATACGATACTTGCCATTGTAGTAGTAGTTGTTATATCTATAATAGGATTTAAGTTTAATTCATGAAAATGTTCAATAAGTTTATTTTCATAAGCTCTTGGTATAGCGATATGTTTATCGCTTAGATCTTTTAAGTCTATAACTTCTTTTTTTAATAGTTTTGAGTTTTCAGGAATTAATACGATAAAATCTTCTTTTTCTAAATTTACATAGTTAACTCTATCAAGGTCTTTAATATTAGAATTTATAATTGCTATATCAACAATATTATCGTTTAAATAACTCTCGGCTAATAATGAATTACATTCATATATGTTTAATTTAACATTAGGATATTCTTTAAGAAATTTAGAGAATATTTTATTAACAAATGATGAATAAATTGTAGGAGGCAAAGCTATATTTAATTCATGTTCAAAACCCGAACTAATATTATTTAAATTGATAAAACTTTCATAATAGATATTTATTATTTTTTTAGCCTTTATATATAATTCTTTACCTGCAGGAGTTAATCTTATAGTTCTTCCTCCTCTATACATCAATTTAGTTTGATATAAATCTTCTAGATATTTGATTTGATTTGATAAAGATGGTTGAGCAATAAATAGTAATTTACTAGCTTTAGAAATGTTTTTTTCTTCGACTACAGCGACATAATTCTTTAAATATTCTATATTCATAAAACCTCACTTATAACATTTTTACATACTTTTTATTTTAAAAATGTATATTTATTATAACTCATATTTCTATAAAAATTAAAAGTATATTCATATAATGTAATCAAAGGGGGCGTAAAATATGATTTTTACAGATGCCGATATCGGCCAAAATATCGCTAGCGCACTTAGTTCAATGAGCCTTTGGACTGCTGTCGCGAAAAGCGTACTCATTATTTTAGTTGGTTTTATATTTACAAAAACCAAAATTTTTCCTGAAAATACAGGAAAAGTATTAACAAAAGTCGTTATGACTGTTTGCTTACCATGCTTAGCATTCGGTTCATTCATGACTGGTATTACAATGGACAATTTCTTATCTTGTATTACATCATTTGTTTATGGATTTGGTATTTACATTGTTCTCATTTTCTTATCTAAGTTGATCTTTTTATGGGTTAAAGATCCTACTAAACGTAAAGTTATGGAAATCTTATTTATTTTTGGTAGTACAACATTCTTTGGACAACCATTAATTCAAGCAGTTTTCCCAACAGCTTATAACGATTCAAGTATGTTTAATATTGCTTATCGTGTATTCTTATATTCTTATGCATTCTATGTTATTTGTTATGCAAAAGATGCAAATCAAGAAGTTGCAGCAGAAGCTACTGATGGATTAGCAACTCAACAAGCACCAGCAAAACAAAAAATGGATGTTAAAGTTATTTTAAAAAGAATATTTGTTAACCCAATTATTATTGCTACATTTGTTGGATTTATTTTATGGAGTTTACAACTTATTGATAGTAAAGCTGAGTCTGGAAACTGGTGGATTGTTACTGTTAATGGTTCATCAGGATGTTTCTGGAACATTAAAGTATCTTTACCATGGTTATACAATACAATTAACACATTAGGTGGATTATCATCACCTCTTGTTTGGATTGCTATTGGTTGTACATTAGGTAAAGTTTCATTTAAAGATGCTGTTAAAGATAAGGATGTATGGATTTTCTCTTTCTTAAGAGTTATTGCTCTTCCTGCTTTAAACTTTGGTATTTTATTCTTACTTAACTTAATACCAAATCTTAACATTACATTTAACCTTGTTGCAGCTACAACATTAATGTGGGCAGTTCCACCTGCAACAGTTGCTATTACATATTGTATTAGTTCAAATAAACATGCTACATTTGCTTCAAGTTGCTCATTGCTTGGAACATTAATCAGTGTATGCTTTATACCTGTTTACATGATTTTATTAACTGTTATTCAATCTGCACAAATATTTGCTTAATTAATTAAATAAGGAGAAAAATATGGCAAAAAAAGAAATCGCTTGTTTTGGAGTTAGAGAATACGAAATTCCTTTCTTCAAAGAACTTGGAGAGAAATATGATTATAAATTAACTTTATTTCCTCAATTTTTAAATACTGAAAACTATAAAGATGCATTAGGCTATGAAGTCGTTATGGTTAGAGGCAATTGTGTTGTTAATAAAGAAGCTATGAAAGATTTAGCAGATCATGGATTAAAATATTATTTAACTCGTACTGCTGGATATAATCATGTTGATATTGAAGCATGTAAAGAAT
>CAYNBG010000032.1:0-3926 GCA_964395495.1 uncultured Staphylococcaceae bacterium | reverse complement strand
AATATGGAATTAAAACTGCTTTTGTTCCAGGATATTCTCCTAATGCTATTAGTGAACTCGCTTTAACATTAGCAATGATGTTAGTAAGAAATACAGCTTATACAACAGATTACACACATAAGGGCAATTTTAAAGTTACAAATCAAATGTTTTCAAGAGAAATCAGAGGTTGTAAAGTAGGTATTATGGGTTGTGGTAGAATTGGTTGTACAACTGCTAACTTATTTAAAGGTTTAGGTGCAGAAGTTTATGGATTTGATGTTTATCAAAGTGACTATGCTAAAAAAGTTGTTAAATTCTTACCATTAGAAGAATTTATTAAAACTTGTGATGTAATCATTCTTCATATGGCTTATATAAAAGGCAGTAATGATAACTTTATTAATAAAGAACTTATTTCTAAGATGAAAGAACATGCAGTATTAGTTAATGTTGCACGTGGAGAAATCTTAGATTTAGATGCTGCTTTAGAAGCTGTTGAAAATGGACATCTTGATGGATTAGCAATCGATGTTATTTCTAACGAAAAGACATTATTCTTCAAGAACTTTGAAGATCCAACCAAGATGGATACTCCTCAACATCAAAAATTAATCGATCTTTATCCTAAAGTTTTAGTAACACCTCATGTTGCAAGTTCTACAGATAAAGCATTAATTGATATGATTGAAATTTCATTAAAGAATCTTGATGAATTCCTTGAAACAGGAAATTGTAAGAACTCATTAATTAAATAATTAGTTGATAATAAAAAAGAAAAGTGAATCAAATTTGATTCACTTTTTTAATTAAAACTAAACTAAATAGTTTTTAAAGTTGTTATTTAATTATTTAGAAATAGCACCAACTGGGCAATTTCCAATAGCTTCATCTGCGCTAGCTTCGTCTAATTCACCGATAACTTTAGCTTTTCCATCATCATCAAAATCAAAAGCTGTATCAAATGTACCAACACAAAGACCACAACCGATGCATGTATCACTATCAATATGTAATTTCATTTTTTATATACCTCCGCTTTATAATCATTAATATATATTTTACTACTAAAAAAATCAATAAAAAAATGGTCAGTTATGACTAACTAGATAATTTAAAATTATTAAATTTATTTAATAAAATACTATGTAAAAATACGAAAATAAATTATAATATAAGTAGGAAAGTAATAGGAGGATAATAGATATGAAATATCAAATAATTGGTAAAAATATTACTGTAACAGAAGGAATATCTTCTGCTATTCAAAAAAAACTTAAAAAGATGGATAAATACTTTGATGATGCTAGTAGTGTTGATTGTAGAGCCGTTGTTAGAAGTTATAAAAATGGTGCTAAAGTAGAAATTACTATTAGAACAAAAGATATGGTCTTTAGAACTGAAGTTACCGATGCTGATTTATATGCTGCAGTTGATCTTTCAATTGATAAACTTGAAGGACAAATGAGAAAGTTAAAAACTAAATTAAAGAACAGATATAATAGAGAAGGTATTGGTGAAGCTGTACTTTATGAAAAAATTGCTGATGAAGAAGATACTAGCGATGATGAAATTGTTAGAACTAAAAACTATGATTTAAAACCAATTTCTATGGAAGATGCAATTTTAGAGATGGAAGCAATCGGTCATGATTTCTATTTATATTTAGATACTGATGATGAAAAGATTAGTGTTTTATATAAAAGAAAAGATGGTGGCTACGGTTTAATTCAAGCTGATAACAAAGTTGTTTTATAAATATTGATATTTTTGTATAATTTTTTGCATGAAAGTTATTGCTACTGACTTAGATGGAACTTTATTTTATCCAAAAGATAAAAAGAATATGATTTATCAACCAAATTTATTTGTGCTACAAAATTTTGTAGATAAAGGAGGTAAATTAGTTCTTATTTCCGGAAGAAGCGTAGATTATTGTAAAAAAGTTATAAATAAAATAGATAGACCAGCTTCAATTATTGGGTTTAATGGATCTTGTATTTATCAAAACGATAAATATATTGAACAAAATACAGTTCCTAATGAAGATGTAAAAAATATTATCAACGAAACTTTTCAAGCTTTTAAAAATTTTGGAACATTTATCATGACTGATAAAGGTGTATTCGTCCATCTTAAAACAAAATCTAAATTGATTAGATGGATTAGTAAACTTTATTATAATGGTCAAAGAGAATATGCTGAAAAATTCTATGCAGATGAAAAAAGTTTTCAAGAACAATTAGAACATGGAAATATTTATAAGGTTTTATTGTTCTTTGGATTTTCAAAAAGAAAGATGAAAAAAGCAAGAGAAGCTAATAAGATTTTAAGAAATACATATGAAAATTTTGAATTTTCTTGGTCAACTTGTGTTATTGAAATAACACTTAAAAACTGTAATAAAGCGAGATCTTTGGAAGATTTTGCAAAATTAAACAACATCAAAAAAGAAGATATTATTGTTGTTGGGGACTCAGGAAATGATATTTGCATGTTTAAATCATTTCATGAAAATAGCTTTTGTATGGCGCATAGCCCAAAAAGTGTAAGTAAATATGCACGTTATACTATTGATAAATTTGAAGATTTATCAAGATATATTTACTAATTTATATAAATTAGTAGATTATTTTTAAAAAAATAGTAAAATATAGTAGTTAAGGAGTTTAAGTTATGAATACTATTAGTCGTGTTATTGTTTCTTTAGTTTATTATAATTCACTTGTAAAAGATACTTTAGAATACACTATAAACAAAGAAGCTTATGATGTTAATTTCTATGATTACAAACAAAATGGAATTGTTAATGAGATTAAATTAGAAACACCTTTAAAATCATTTTTAGATAAAAATGGTGAAAAGGGTGATGAATTAAGAAAGAAGCTTGAAAAATTTGGTGAAGATTTTTATAGCGACAAATCAACAGTTGTCAAAAAAGCTGCTGATGGTTTAAGAGTTGATCATGCTCAAAATGTTAAGATTTTTGAAAATGTTGTCCCTCTTCATGAAGAATTAAATTCAATTGTTCAATTACATGTTAATTATGCAAGAGACAATAATCTTTTAGAAGAGAACATTACAAAATTAAGACATGCTGATGAAAGATATTATAGAGCTGTTGCTTTCTTATCTTTAAGTGGCGAATTATTTAAACAATTTGATGAATATAACAAAGCTAGAAAAGAAGCTAATGGAGAAAAGACTCCACAATCAAATTTCATTGAACAAGATTTAAATAAGATTGTTGGTTTACTTGGTATGGTAAGACAATATGCTACATGCAATGATGAATTATATACAAATGTCATCGACGCATTATGGCCAGCAATTGAAATGATGAACGGAAAGAGATTACTTCCTACAGGAAAGAATTTTGGTGATGTCATCAATGATGTTAACGCTAAAGTTTCAGCATTCGTTAAAGATAGTGAAGAAGAATGGAAATCAATTTACCCAGCTATGATTAACGAATTAATTGAAGATAACAAAAAAGCTAGAGCAGAAGCAGAAGCAAATCAAGCAGCTAAGTAATTGTTATGAAATTATTTAAAGGTAAAACAGTAGGTCAAGTTATAGCATTAAGCTTTGGCTTAGCATCTCTTTTTGCTGGATTAATTTTAACAGTTTTAGGCTTAATTGGTGATTACGGACCTCATAAAAACGTTTTTAAAGATGTTAGTGATGGAATGGTATCTGCATTACATTTTGGCTTAACACTTACTTGGCTTGGCGTATTCTTCTTACTTTTAGGTGCTTTAGTATTTGCTTTAGCATTAAGCTTCATCGAAAAGAATGATGAAAGAGAAGAAGAAAAGAGAACAAGAAGAAAACAAAGACTTGAAGCTATTGAATCAAGCCCTGTTGTAAGTGAAGTTAAAGAAGTTAATTCAACTGTTAACGAAGAAAAGTAAATTAAAATGGACTTCTTATGAAGTCCATTTTTA
>CAYNBG010000031.1:0-8571 GCA_964395495.1 uncultured Staphylococcaceae bacterium | reverse complement strand
AGTGCTTAACTGAGATGTCGGATTACTATAAAATTTATTGAACTAGAGCCCCTGAAGGTAAAGATGGTCTAGAATATTTATACAATAGAGGATTAAGTGATGATGTAATATCATATTTTAATATCGGCTATTCATTAAATGATGGAACAAAGCTAATTAATTATTTACAATCTGTTAAAGGTTTTAGTATTAAAACAATTTCTAATACAGGAATATGTAATGCTACAGATAACCCTATTAAAGATATTAATGCCAGTAGAATTATATTTCCTATAACTAATAGAAATGGTCAAGTAGTAGGATTTAGCGCTCGTGTTTTTAAAGGTAAAAGTGATGCTAAATACGTTAACACAAGAGAAACAATCGCATTTAATAAATCCACAATTTTATATAATTTCCATAACGCCATTAATGAAGCTAAAAAGGTCGGTTTTATCTATGTTTTAGAAGGATTTATGGATGTTATAGCTTGTTATAGAGTCGGTATTAAAGCAGCTGTTGCATTAATGGGAACTGCATTAACAAAAGAACATATTAAACTATTAAGATATCTAAATGTCGAAATTAGATTATGTTTAGATCTTGATGCACCTGGTCAAAATGCAATGTCGTCAATTATAAATGAATTCGATAAAGAAGGCTTAAAATATAAGCTTGTAAATAATTTAACTGGCTATGAAGGAAAAGATTCTGACGAAATTCTTGCTAAAAATGGTGGGGAAGCTTTATTAACATTTTTAAGCAATTTAATAAGCAAAGGTGAATGGTTATTAAATCATTATTCAAAAAGCTTGAATTTAGATAGTTTAGACGATAGAAAGAAATTAATTAATTCTTTTTTACCTGTTTTAGCTAATTTAAAAGATACATTAGAATTAGAAGATTATGTTACAAGATTATCAAAACTATCTAAATTTTCAGTTCAAAATATCAAATCTGTACTTAAAAACTATAAAACCAATCACAAGATTTTAGATGATGATCAAGTTTTAGCGTTTTATAATACAAATAGATTTGATAAAAGAGATTTAAATAGGCTAGAAATCGCAGAAAGATATTTAATGCAATATATATTGGAAAATAAAGAGGCATTAGATTTGTATAATCTTAAACTTGGATTTATGAGTGA
This sequence comes from uncultured Staphylococcaceae bacterium, assembly GCA_964395495.1. Classification (GTDB taxonomy): domain Bacteria; phylum Bacillota_I; class Bacilli_A; order RFN20; family CAG-826; genus Onthovivens. The sequence goes on along the minus strand of CAYNBG010000031.1, from coordinate 7,442 downwards.
TGAAACTTATGGAAAAATCATAAATTGTATCGAAGATTTTTTAATTGATAATAATAATTCAGATTATTCTGTTGATAAACTAATTTCTTATCTTTCAACACAAGAAGATTCTAAAATTAGCGATAAAAACAAGTTAATAAATGAATTAACATCATTATCTTTAGAAGAGAAGTATAAGCCATCTCCATATTCAAAAGATAGTGCAATAGAAATTATTTCAACCATCAATCAAGAAAGAGAAAATTTTAGAAATAAACAAGCTTTAGAAGATGGAATGAGAGGAAAATCCGACTTAGAAAAAGCCGAATTTGTTCAAAATTATTTAAATAAAAAGAAAAAGCAAATAAACAATTTAAATAAAAAGGAGGGCGGTAAATGAGTAAGGCTAAAAGCATAAAAAAGACTGAAAGTAAAAAACTAGTCAATAAAAAGTTAAAAACTAGTAATGAATTAGTAAATGATTTAGAAGACGAAGACTTAGACAATATTGATGATGTTAAAATCAATGACGATGAAGACGAAGAAACCACTTCCAATAAAGAACTTGAAAAAATTATTAAAAGTTTCGAAAAAAAAGCAAAGAATAAAGTTATTGAATACGAAGATTTTTTAGATTCAACAATGTCTGTTGATTTAAGCGATTATCAAATTGATACAATTTTAAATCGTTTTAAAGAAGATGGGTATACTGTAGACAATCCTGATGAGTCTGAATTAGATGAAAATTTTAATATAGACGAATTAAACGATTCTCAAGAAGACGAAGAGATAGATGACGATGAGTTATCTGCTTCAGATGAAGAAGCTAAATCACTAGTAGACGAAGATTTTAGCGATTTGAATAATGGAGATATCAAAGTTCAAGATAGCGTCAAATTATATTTAAAAGAAATCGGTAAATTCCCTCTACTAACCGCTGAAGAAGAAAAAGAATTAGCTATAAAAATTGCTCAAGGCGATGAAAACGCAAGAAATAAATTAACAAACAGTAATTTAAGACTTGTTGTAAATATCGCAAAACATTATATAGGCAGAGGAATGCAATTTCTTGATTTGATCGAAGAAGGTAATTTAGGTCTTATGAAAGCTGTTGAAAAATTTGATCCCTATAGAGGTTTTAGATTTTCAACATATGCAACCAATTGGATTAAACAAGCAATTATAAGAGCAATTGGTGATCAATCTAGAACTATAAGAATTCCTATACATATGGGAGAAATGATTACAAAAGTAAATAAAGCCACAAGAAAATTAAATGTTGAACTTGCTAGAAATCCAACACCAGAAGAAATAAGCAAAGAACTTGATGGCGAAATATCTCCAAAAAAAGTCATGGAGATACAAAAATTATCTCAAGAACCTGTTTCTCTTGAAACTCCAATAGGAGAAGAAGATGAAACGAAATTAGGAGATTTTGTCGAAGATAAAGAATCATTAACTCCTACACAATATACAAACAGAGAAATGAATAAAGAAAATTTGTATAAAATCATGGAAGATTTAAATGATCGAGAACAAAGGGTTTTAATTTTAAGATATGGCCTAGAAGATAATAGACCAAGAACGCTTGAAGAAGTTGGCAAAGAATTTAATCTTACAAGAGAAAGAATTCGTCAAATAGAAGCAAAAGCGATAAGAAAATTAAGACATCCATCTAGAACAAAGCGTTTAGATGAAAATTATCGTGATTAATAAATTATCAAAGGAAGGTATTTAATATGGCTAGTAAAAAAGAAACTAAAAAAACTAAAAACGAAATAAAAGAAGAAGTTATTGAAAATGTCGATACAGTCGATACAATTGAAAAAGATGACGATGAATTAAACATCGATAAAATCGTTAAAAACTACGAAAAAAACCTTAAAGATAAAATCGTTAACTATGATGAATTTTTAGATTCAACTGCAAATCTTGATTTAAACGAAGAGCAAATAGAGCAAATACTATCTCACTTTAAAAATGATGGTTATACAATTAAAAATCCTGAAGAAGAATATAAAGCTAATGATGAAGATTCAGACTTTGAAATGAGTAATTTAGACCAAATAGATGAAGATATTGTTGATGAAGATGATGATTTAAGTGATGAAGACGTTGATGATGTAAAAGTAAATACAGATATCGATGATAATTTAAATAATGATGCTGGTTTTCAAAACAGTATTAAACAATATTTTAAAGAAATTCATGATTTTCCTTTATTAACAGAAGAAGAGGAAAAAGATTTAGCTCATAGAATTGCTCAAGGAGACCAAAAAGCTAGAGAAAAACTTACAAATTGCAATCTTAGATTAGTCGCAAGTATTGCAAAAAACTATAACAATAGAGGTCTTGAATTTTTAGATTTAATCAACGAAGGCAATATGGGTCTTATGAAAGCTGTTGAAAAATTTGATCCAGAAAAAGGCTTTAGATTTTCAACATATGCAACTTGGTGGATTAGACAAGCTATTACAAGAGCTATAACCGATCAAGGAAAAACAATAAGAATTCCTGCTCACATGGTTGAAACAATCAATAAAATTAATAAAGTCAGTAGAAAGTTAAATATTGAATTAGGCAGAAATCCTACACCTCAAGAGATTAGCGAACAATTAGATGATATGTATACACCAAAGCAAATCATGAAAATTCAAAAAATGGCTCAAGATCCAGTTTCTTTAGAATCACCAGTAGGAGAAGAAGAAACAGTTTTAGGTGACTTTATTGAAGATAAAGATTCTCTTTCACCAACTGAGTACACAGAAAATAGAACAAAAAAAGAAAAATTATTTGAAATTATGAAAAAATGCTTAACTGAAAGAGAACAAAGAGTATTAATTTTACTTTATGGAGTTGATGATAATAAAAGTAGAACCCTTGAAGAAGTTGGCAAAATTTTTAATGTTTCTAGAGAAAGAATCCGTCAAATTCAAACAAAAGCGCTTAAAAAGATTAAAAATTACACAAGAATTAATAAATTAGAAGATGAATTTAAATATTAATTATGTTATCTAAAAGATTGGAAGCCATATATTCTTTAGTAGAAAAAAATAGCCAAGTAGCAGATATAGGATGTGATCATGGTTATCTTTTAATCGAACTCTATAAAAATAATGTATGTTCTAAACTTTTAGGTGTAGATAATAAAAAAGGTCCTTTAAACTCGGCTTTATCAAACTTAAAAAAAGAAAAATTAGATGGAAAAATTAAACTTTCCCTAAGTAATGGCTTAAAATCTGTTACAGACGAATATAACACCATTGTGTTAGCTGGTTTAGGAAGTGATACTATAATAAAAGTAGTAAATGATGATATTAATAAATTAAATTTTATTGATACTTTTATTATTGATTCGCATACTGATTGTCCTAAAATAAGACATTTTTTTGTTAATTTAGGTTATTTTGTTGATAAAGAAATAATTTTAAAAGAAAAAAATATTATATATACAATTATTCGTTTTAAAAAAGGTGATTGTATATATAATGAATTAGAATATATATATGGACCATATTTGTTAAAGAATAAAAGTGATGAATTTATTAATATTTATAAAGAAAAATTGGATTACCTTACAGATTTAATAACTAAAGTGAATAACAAAGAATATTTTTCTAAAATAGAAAAAGAAATAGAAGAAATTAAATATATTTTAAACTTTTAAGAGGTAAAATTATGAAAACAAATAAATTATTAGTTAATCTAGGTAAAAAATTTCCAGCATCATTATCTGAGAAATGGGATTTTCCATTACATCAAATCGGTAAATTAAAAGAAGAAACCAATACAATTCTTTTATGCTTAGATTTTGATGAAATTGTTTATAAATATATGGAAGAAAATAATTTATTTTCAAAAGTTGATTTAATAATTACTCATCATCCTTTTATATTTGGTAAATATAACGAAATAATTAAAAATGATAGCAAAAAATCTATATTATGTGAAAATTTGTTAAAAAATAATCAAGTCATCTATTCATATCATACATGCTTTGATACTGCAAAAGATGGTATGAATGATGCTTTAGCAAATGAGTTAATGTTAAAAAATATACATCCACTTGCAAGCTGTCCAATGGCTAGAGGTGGAGAACTTGAAAAAGAAATGAATATATATGATTTTGCAAAATACGCAAAAGAAAAACTAAATATAAATTATGGTTTATTACTTCCTTATGGTGTTAAAAACATAAAAACTGTCGCCATTATTGGTGGTGGTGGTTCTGGTTATTTTAAAGATGCAATGCTAGAAAGTTATGATATTTATATTAGTGGTGATTGTCCACATCATGTAAGAAGGGATATCATTACATTAAATTATAATTATTTAGACTTACCTCACGAAATAGAAAAAATATTTGTTAAACAAATGAAAAAAATTCTTTTAACAATTGATCCTACTTTAAATATAATAGTTGTAGATCACGAAAAAGAACCTACAGTTATTTAGTTTTTATATAATTATATACATCTAAAACATCGCTATTCGAAGTACTTGTTCCGCTCAAAACAAGTACATTGCTAATTTTTAAGAAATCGAATGACTCTAATTCTTTTTTATCGTTTATAATCTTGATATTAGTGCTATTAGTTGATATTTGGTATATATTTAGTAGATTTTTTGTATTTGCGCTAGTAGAATCACCAACAACAAAAACATAATCAAATTTCTCTTTTTTGCAAATTTTCTTTAAAGATTCATATCTATTAAATGGTTCGTTACAAATATTTTTAAAAATTTCGACTTCGCTAACATTATCAAAATTTTTTATAGCTTTAAAATAATCATCAGATTTAATTGTTGTTTGATTCAAAATAAGAGCATTATTTTGTATTTGTTTAAAATCGGTTTCAATTTTCTCGCAATAGGAAAACAAGTATTTAGATTCTATATGATTTTTATCGCCAATAAAATATACATACTTTTTATTATTTTCTTTTAATTTAACTATATTTTTATTTACAATAGGGCAAACCAAGTCAAAATATTTTATTTTCCTTGCAATTACAACATTTTCTAAGCTTTTAAAATGTCCATGACAGGAAAAAACAATAATTGTTTGATCATTTATATTATTTAAATAATCCAAAAGAAAGTTCTCATCAAGATTTTCTACAATTTCAACACCTTTAGATTTCAATAAATCATTCGTGTTTTTATTATGAACAAGAGGACCAATTAAAACAATATGACTAGTTTTATAAATATCAATAATCTTATTTATTTGTTTTAAAGCATTTTTAACGCCAAAACAATAACCATATGGTTCTAACAATTTTACATTCATATTTAAATAATAACATTTTAATTAAAATATGTGAATTCTAAACGATTTTAATGTAAAATTATTAATATGAATTTCAAGGCATTTAATTTAAAAAACGATTTAGTAGAAGCATTAAATAAATTAGGTTATAAAGAACCTACTAAAGTACAAGAAGTAGTTATACCAAAAGCGTTAAAAGGAGAAAATATCATTGTTTCTTCTCATACAGGAAGTGGTAAAACCCATTCTTTTTTAATTCCTATTATTAATAACCTAGAATTTAAAGGAGAAGTTGAAGCTATTATTATCTCCCCAACAAGAGAATTAGCTAGACAAATTTATCTATTTATCGAAGAATTTAAACAATATTATTCAGAATTAAAGAGTAAACTTTTTATTTCTGGCGTTGATTCTAATAAAGATTTAGCATCAATTAATAATGGTGCAGATATTATTGTAGCTACACCAGGTAGACTTGCTAAATTATTACAAGATTCTTCTTTATCATTAAATAATTTAAAAACAATTGTTCTTGATGAAGCTGATATGTTGATAGAACAAGGTTTCATCGAAGAAATTGAAAAAATTTTAAAGAAAACAACAAAAAAATCTCAATTAGAAGTTTTTAGCGCAACAATAAGTAAAAGAGTCGAAGTATTTTTAAAGAAATTCATCGATGCAGACTATGCAATAACAATGAAAGATGAAATTCCAACATCCTATACAGTCAACCATTATTTAGTAAATACTAAACATAGAGATACCTATCAATGTGTTTTAGAATTTATTAAACTTAAAAATCCTTATTTATTATTAATTTTCTTAAATTCTAAAGAAGAAGTTAAAAAAATGTATAATTTTTTAAGCGAAAATGGTTATAGAATTGGTATTTTAAGTGGAGATTTAGAATCTAGAGAAAGAAAATCAATGCTAAGAAGAATTAATAATGATGAATTTAGAATTGTAGTTTGCAGTGACATTGCTGCTAGAGGTCTTGATATTAACGATGTTAGCGATGTTATAAGTGTTTCTTTACCTTCTAATCTTGAATATTATTTTCATAGAGCAGGAAGAACTGGTAGAAATTTTAAATCTGGTAATAGTTATATTTTCTATGATTATGATCATACTGCTTTAGTGTTTAAACTTTTAGAATCAAATATTAAAGTTCAATATTTAAAGTTAGATAATAATGGTCTTTCTAACGACATTCCTTTAAAAAAAGAAACTAAAAGAAAATTAAAAGTTGATACTGAATTAGACAAAAATATTAAAAAAGCTAAATACGAAGCTAAATCTAATAAAGTAAAGCCAAATTATAAGAAAAAAGTTAAAAGAGCTATTGATAAAGTTAAAAGAAAACATAAAAGAGAAATAATCAAAAAAGATATAAGAAGACAACAAGAAGAAAGGTATAAAGAAAATGGAAGAAAAAAAGAATATTAATGTTCTTATAGGTTCTCATGTAAGCATGAACGCTCCTAAATTCTTTTTAGGAAGTGTAGAAATGGCTTTAGAAAACGGAGAAAATACCTTCATGTTTTATACAGGAGCTCCACAAAATTCAATTAGAACTCCATTAAATAAATGCAAAATTGAAGAAGGTTTGGAATTGATAAAAAAATCTTCGATAAATATAGATAAAATAGTTGTGCACGCTCCATATTTAATTAATTTAGGAAATATAGATCCAAATAAAAATATATTATCTAGAAACTTTTTAATAAGTGAATTACAAAGAACGGCTGGTTTTGGTGTTAAATACATCGTTTTACATCCTGGACTCCATGTTAATAATGGTGTTGAAGCAGGACTAAACTCTATAGTTGAATCTTTAGACAATGTTTTAAGTAGGGATGGAACCAATGTAACAATTTGTTTAGAAACAATGGCGGGAAAAGGAACAGAATTAGGTAAAACATTTGAAGAATTAGCTTACATCATTAAAAAATCAAAATATTCATCAAGGTTAGGTGTTTGTCTTGATACTTGTCATATAAATGATGCAGGTTATGATGCTACTAATGTTGATAAAATTCTCGATGAATTCGATAAAATAATCGGATTAGATAGATTAAAAGTTATTCATCTTAATGATTCTAAAAATAGTCAAGGTTCTCATAAAGATAGACATGAAAATATTGGTTTTGGTACCATTGGTTTTAATGCATTATCATCTTGGGCAACAAAT
>CAYNBG010000030.1:6335-8596 GCA_964395495.1 uncultured Staphylococcaceae bacterium | reverse complement strand
GAGACTAAAGCACCAGGTTTAACAGTTTTATAACCTTCCATATTTAAGGAAGAGAAATGGAAGAAATAATCTTTTCCAGCTTCATCAGTAATAAAACCAAAACCTTTAACACTATTAAAGTTCTTAACTTTTCCGTTTAATGTTGCCATATTTGCCTTTCTTCAAGATTTTTATCAACTTGATATTATTAATATAAAACATTTTTTTCAAAATTAAAATAAAAAATGCAAATTTTAATGTTTTTCAATATATTTTTACTAAAAATTAATATCATTTTAATTTTCTTTACAAGATTCATTTGTCTTAATTAAATGAAATATAAATGGAATAATCAACGATATAATCAATAAACTTGCTAATAAAATTGCTAATATTGAACCAAAAGGAAAAGAAAAAGAAATAATTGTTTTTAGTTGTTTATTTAATACAAAATTTATCATTAATTGAGATAATACAACTCCTATAATTGATGAAATTATTGCTAAAATTAGCAAAAATATATTATCGGAAATATAAACTTTAAATATTTCTTTATTTTCGTATCCTAAAAGATGAAATATATTCATTTCTTCTTTATTTTCTTCCATATTTATAGAATTGATTATTATTAAAATAATTACTGAAAATACCATTGTTATAAAACTAAATACCATTAATATTATTTCTAATACCGATAATGTTTCTTTTATATTTTCTTCTAAATCATTTAATATATTTTCAAATTTATACTCATAAAACATATTATTTAACTTATTAATTTCTTCTTTTGAAAAATTAGAATTATCTTCAAAAACAATAGAATTTATTATCAAATCAAAAGAAGAAATTTTAAATAGATCTCTAAATAAAGATATCGAGAAATCACTATCTTGATAAATAAATAAGTTATCATTTTTATATATACCTACTACTTTTAGTTTTATTATTTTAAAACCATTTGATATGTATTTACTATCATTTTTATAAGATGTTAAAGCAACATTTATTTTATCATCTATTGTTACATTTATTTTATTAGCTAATGATGAAGATATACCAATTTCATATATATTTGTTGGATCATTTCCTTTTATTTTACTTTCTTTTAATGTTGTAAATCTTAAATTTTCTCCAGTTAAATTGTAAGCATTTCCATAAGCTATACTATCATCTATTGCTATGCTTTCTTTTTCTTCATTACTTAATTTTAAATAAGAATCTAAAAATGTTACTAATTTTTCTTCGTCATTATTTAAAAATACAGAATTAGCAAATCCAGAAAATAAGTTATTTCCATAATTTAAATATCCTCCACTACTTGAATAATAAAATGAAGAGAGATCTTTTAAATTATTCTTTAATGAACTAACGATATTTAAATCAATAGGATTATGCATTAACGAGTATACATATAATTTATTATCGCTTAATTCTTTGTTTTCATATGTTAAAGGAGAATAACTAATACTATCATTATCAAATAGATATTCTTTATATTTATTATCATACATTATCTTATTTAAAAAACCATTTTGAAATTCTTTTGTTTTAACATAATAACATTTTTTCATAATCCATGGTAAATCTTCATCTTTTTTAATATCTAAAGATGAAGGAAATCTCATTGAATCTTCAAATAATCTTTCATTAAATAATATATTTGAATGATAGATTCTACTTTTACTATCTGCTACTATGCCTTTAACTTTAAATATTTGTTCATCTGAATAGTTCCAATTTTCGTTTTTTAAATATAAACCAACTAAAAAATTATTATTTTCTATGTATTTTCCTAAAGATTCATAGCTTCTTTCGATTTGAAAAGATAAACAAATATTTTTAAGCTGAGGATAATTAATCCCTAGCACTATTTCATCATCTTTTAATTTATCAATATTTGTATAAGTTTCAATATTTTTAAAAGAATCAACATAATAAAATTCATTAAAATTTCTAATAGAAAAATTTTCGATTTCTTTAATTGGGGTTTTACTAACATTATACAAAGTATTATGGTCTTTAAAATACGATTCAAAATCTACTAAATAATTAACACCAATATCTTTAATATCTTCATTATAATCATCTTTTATTTCTTTAACTTCATCGTATGTAGCACACATATAATCGCTGATTGCTGTATTTTCATCTTTTCTTTTTAAAACTACAGATTGATTACCTAATAATGTTTTAAATGAATCGTTTAACGATGATGAAATATTATCTTTAACTAATATAGATATTCCTAAAATCATTAAAGAAAAAGTAAAAAATATATTTGA
>CAYNBG010000030.1:0-6235 GCA_964395495.1 uncultured Staphylococcaceae bacterium | reverse complement strand
TTTTCTTTAGATATTTCTTTAAATAATTTAAAAATATTATCACTATTTTTTGAATCTAAGCTTCCTGTTGGTTCATCTGCAAATATAACATTAGGATTATTTAATAAAGCTCTAGCAATACAAACTCGTTGCTTTTCACCACCACTTAGGTCTTTAACTATTTTATATTTTAAATTTTTAATATCTAAAAAAGATAAAATCATATCTATTTCCTTATTCTTTTCCTCTTTAGATTCTTTATTTTTATTATCAAACATCAACAATAAATTATTTATAACAGTATCGTTTTCAAAAAGATTAAATGATTGAAAAACATATGAAAAGTAATTTTTTCTTAAATAATTAATATTATTTTTATCCCTTAAAGAATAACTTAAATAATTTATGTCACCTTCATAATTATTATCTATCCCTGAAAGCATATTAAGAAGTGTAGATTTTCCACTTCCAGATTCTCCTACAATAAAATAAAATCCTTTTGAATTAAACTCATAATTAAAAGAAGAAAATAAAACTCTTTCTTTAATCTTTTTAGTAACATTAACTACTTTCATTCTTCTTTTAACTCCTTAATAATGTCAACTTTTTTTGAATAATATAAAGGAATGTAACATGATAAAAATAAAATAAATAACGAAACCAATATAACTAAAGTCAAATTAATAATATCTATATTAATCGCATTATTTAAAGTGAAATAATTAAATAAATAAGGATTTAATATAGTTTTTGTAATAAAAAACATAATTAAAGATATTAAAGCCGCAATTAAAAATATAAATAACTGTTCATTAATAAATATATTGTTTATGTGTTCTTCTTTAGAACCTATTACTCTTAATATAGATATATTTCTCTTATTTTTTCTTAATGTTGAATATACTAAAAATGAAATTAAAAATACATTACATAAAGCGATCATAATAATAAAAACTCTTAATCCTAAAAATAAAGCTTTAGACATATCTTTAAAAGAATCTAAAATATAATAGTCATCATTTTCTACTTTATAAAGAGGAGATTTAGTGTTATTTATTTCATTAATAAAACTCTTCATCTTTGTTATATCTTTTTCTTTTATTAAAAAATATAAAGAATATGAACAAATATCTTCATTACCATTATAAAATTTTAATAAATCAAAAAAAGATACCTGTTTACCTATATTTTCACTTATTTTACTAGCATTTGTTTTAGTTAGAATATCTTTAAAATAATCATATGGCAAATATATTTTGGCTTCATTTAAATATTTAAATTCATTTTTTATTTCTTTTATTTGAAAAGTAAAATCTAATATTAATTCATCTTCTATATATTCTTTTTTATTGGCGCTATAAAAATTAACTTTCTTTTCTAGTTTAAAATCATAAAAATCATTAACACTACTTTCTATAATTTCATTAGCTTCTTGGTTTAATATAATTTTATTTTTATCTGAGTCATTATAATAAAATTTATATGATATACCATCTATTTTTTTATTATCAATATTAAAGGATATAGAATCCTTAATAAAATAACTTAAGTCATCTTTAAATGTTAATATATCAAATTTATTTAAAAATATTGTTGAATCTTCTTTACTAGGAAGCTCTTTTTTAACAAGAGAAAGATTACCAACACTACTAGTCTCGTATTTATTCTTAGATATTTTAAAGACATTATTATTAATTAAATTAGTATATAAAGAATCTATACCATTATTAAAACCAAAATAAAAACCAATCGACAATAAAATAATAAATAACCCAAACGATAAAGAGATAAAAGATATTATGTTTTTAGTTTTGTTCTTCTTTAAATTATTTTTTAAAAATAAAGATGAATAATCTTTTTCGCTCTTTCTTTTTAAATATACCTTATAGTTATTTTTATCTTTTTCTTCTTTAATATTATTTTCAATTATTTCACCATCTTTTAAATATAAAGATCCATCAGAATATTCTTCTACTATCTTATTATTATGAGTTACTACTAATATTAAACTATCTTTTGATAATTCTTTTAATTCATCCATTAATAATTTAGAATTTAAAGAATCTAATGCACCTGTTGGTTCATCTGCAAATATAATTGTAGGTTTATTTAATATCGTTCTTATTAAAGCTACTCGTTGTTTTTCTCCTCCTGATATATTTTTACATAATGTATTTTTAATAGAGTGAAGATTATATTTCTTTAAATAAAAATCAATAGTATCTTTATTTATTCCCTTAATTTTAGCTGTAATTAATAAGTTATCGTAAATAGATAAATCATTAAATAAATTATAATTTTGAAATAAAATACCAATATTGTTTCTATAAAAATCTTCTTTTTCTTTATTTTTTATATTTTTAATATCAACTCCATTAATCTTGACTATACCACTATCAAAAGATAATAATCCTTCTAAGATATTTAATAAAGTAGATTTTCCACTACCAGATTTTCCATATAAAAAATATAAACCACTATTAGGTAAACTAAAATTTATATTCTTTAATACATGAATATCCTTATCATTATTAAGTTTAAAAGATTTATTTAAATTATATACTTCGATCATATTCACTATACAAGACGTAATAATTATTAAAATTTTTATATACATATATGTATATTTTTATTAAAATATTGATTATGAAAGTATTAAGTGATGCATTAAACGGAAGTAAAACTGTTGTATTCTTCGATTTTGAAGGTACACAATTTTCTCAAGAAATAATAGCAATTGGAGCTATTAAAGTAGATTTAGATAATAAACTACAAGTAGTTAAAAAATATAATCCATTTAAAATATATGTTATTTCAAAAGAAAAAGTTGGTAACATTGTTACAACTTTAACAGGATTAACGGATGAATTTTTGCATGATAACGGCGTCTTGTTTAATGAAGCTATTGATGAATTTAAAAAATACATCGGTAACATTAATAAGGACATCAAATTTTTAAGTTATGGTAATTTTGATATGAGATTATTACATCAATCTGCTACATTAAACAACTATAATGATGATCCATTAATTAGAAAGATATATTCTAATTATGTTGATTTTTCTACAATATTTTCAAGATACGTAAAATCATATAAAGGTGAAACATTATCTCTTGTTGATGCATTAAAGATATTAAAAATTACTCCAAAAGAAAACATACATGATCCTGAAACTGATGCTATCAATTTAATGTATCTTTATAAAGGCTTTTTAAATAATAAAAAGATATTAAAAGAAGAATATATAAAAATACTTAAAAGATATAATCACTTCCCTAATCCTGTTAATAAGACTATGTCTAAACTATTTAAGGAAGGTTCAGTATCATATGAAGACTTCTTAAAATTTGTTGAAGAAGATCTATGAGGATAAACTACCCAAACAATTATTTAAGTAAATTAGAAAAAGAAAATAAAAAAGATAACACTAAATTAAGTTACATCAATTCCAATAAAGGAATGATGTTAGAAAAAGAAATCAATTTAACTAATGAATATTATAGAAATAATGATATTGCTTTAATATATAAAAAACCTACACCTATTCAAGTTGTAAAAATGAGTAAAGATAATAAACACATCACAAAAGCTTATTTTTTAAGTAAATCTACAACAGACTATAATGGCATCTATAAAGGAAAATACATTGATTTTGAAGCAAAGGAATGCACTTCTTTAACTTCTTTTCCTTTAAAAAATATTAAAGAATATCAATTAAATCATCTTAAAAAAGTATATTTAATGGGAGGTATTGGTTTTATTATCTTTTATTTTAAAAACTTAGAAAAATACTACTTACTATTTATTCAAGATATTCTTAATTTTATTTCTAATTTCAAAAGAGAATCCATACCAATTGAATATTTTATAAATAAAGGATTTTTAATTAATAGAGGCTTAAATCCTATATTGGATTATTTAAAAATAATTGAAGAAATTTATTTAAAACAAAAAAACTTCGATTTAATCGATGCTTTTTAAAAAAAATTACACTTTTCCTATAAAAATGGAAGCATAAAAATACACTTTTCCATATTTTTAGGAATAAAAATATACATTAATTCCGTTTTTTAAAGTCTAAAAAATACACTTATTCCGTTTTTTTACATAAAATTAATCTATTATATTTTACAAATAAAATATATTTATTGATAAACATAGACTAAAACAATAAAATTATGAAAGGGAAAATTAATTATGAAAAAGATTGTAGAAAAAGTAAAACATTTAGATGAATTCTTAGTAAATAAGTATCATATTAATTTAATAGATACACTCTTACTTAATAAAGATAAATACAATAAATGTATAGAAGAAAAAGATGAATTTGATGATGAAACATTAAATAAAATAGCTTCATTATTTCTTATTAATATAGATGAATTAAAAGATGATGATAAAGAATTGCCTCATGATGACCATCTTAAAGTTGATGAATTACTAATTCAAGTAAGATTAGGAAATTATGTTAATGAAACTGAAAAAAATAAAAATAAAAATGTAATTAAAAGAAACTATAACTTACTAGATAAACCATTAAAGAAAAAATTGATAATTAATACCTTAATATCATTTATTCCTTTCTTAGCTATTATTATTTATTCTTTAGTTAAAAGTTTATCTAACACTATTGAAACAATGAATACTTATAAAGAAGGTGATACTCTTTCTAGTAGTCAACAAGCAATTGAAGATGAATTATTAAAAAATGATGAAACAGCTGATCTAACATTTGCTAATGTTAAAGTTGGAGTAACATTAGAATCTATTAATTCAATTTCTAGTTCATCAAGTTCATTTAATGCTACATTATCTACTTCATTTGATTTTGATCAAATCGAATACTATAAAATGTATTATTATAAATCTAAAGGTGTTAAATTTAATGAGAATAATTTCTATACAAGCGAAGATTTATTAGCAGATAATTATTGTTTTAATAGTGAACAAAATGGATATTTAGAATATAAAGATAATATTCCTGATATTCTCCAATTTAATTTTCTTAGTAATACTCATATGAGTAGTTTAAATAAACCTATAAGCGTATCTACATTATATTTAGAACAAAAAGAAGCATATCCTGGAGAAAAGTCTTCTAATATATATGCAGATAAAAATGATGAATTTAGAATTGGTAATGGTAGAATAAGCGCAGATAGTTTAGAGTATCAAGATAAAGGTACAGCATATTTTGATAAAACAACTTCTAGTTATAGATATTCTCAAAAATTACATTATTCTACTACTATTAATAAAACATTTGATTCACCTAGATATCCACTAGATTCAGCTCAATTTAAAATATATATTCAACCAACAAGAAATACTAATTATGTTAGATATATAGCAAATAAAGAAATATCAGGTTTATCAACATATTTTTCAATATCAGATGGATATAAAAAAGTAAATGAAAGAAATGGTATTAAAAACTTTAATGTTAAACTTAATTACTATCAAGAATTAGATACAGATCCTTCTTCTTCTACTTATAATACCACTATTATTAAAACTCAATTAGAAGTTATATTAAGAGCTAATAAACATGGAATCTCAGTATATTTAAATTCTTTCTTAAATATTATAGCTGTAGCTATATGGTTAATACTTGCATTCTATAATCAATCATTTAATAAGGATGATTCAATGTCAATGATTGGAACAGGATTCTTCTCTGCAATTAGTGCTATATTATTAGGATTATCAACAGTTGGAAACGCTAACATATTCTCATTACTAACATTTATCAATATATTTACATTAGCAATGGTCTTAGTAATGGGCTTTGAAATCATTAAATGTAGAAGATATAATAAACTAAATAACGCTAATATGATTGCGTATTCTAATGCTAAAGTAAGAATATTATTCTATTTCTTAGTTGTTTGTTCTATATTAATTTATATCGTAATACCTGCTATATCATATCTTTGGTTATTGTAGTTAATCTTTTTAATAATAATATAATATGTAGAGTTATTTAAAAACTTACATTTTAAATTTAATTTATATCATTTAACTCTGTTTACCAAAGTTGCAGGTACATAAATATATTCATTTCTTTTATCTTTTTTAATACAGACATATCTTTCGTCTTCTATAATATTTATACAATAAACTTTATAAATTGTATCTTTTTTAAGTTCTTCGAAATCTTCCTTTAAAGTAATACAATCTCCACTTAATATATTTTCTTCTTCATTCAATAATTTCAAATTTTGCTGCGCATTTTTGGCAAAACCAAAACCTGG
>CAYNBG010000029.1:0-8635 GCA_964395495.1 uncultured Staphylococcaceae bacterium | reverse complement strand
TGGGAATTGTTAAAGATGGTTTATGGACAATCGCTCAACATGAACAAAGTGGAGAATATAGCGAAGAGCAATTAGAAACTGAAAGAAAACAATACTATAAAGATGTTTTAGAAAAAATGAAGGTTTCTGAATATGAATATTTCCCTAACTATGTTTCAGATTTAGCAGATTATATTCTTAATCCAAATCCAGGTGATTTAACTAAAAATATATTCTATTATTATGGATTAACATTAGGTAAATACGATAAATGGACAAGTCAAGAATATCAAAATAAAAGAGCATATATAGCTTATCTTGATACAATGTTATTAACAGCAGTTAACGTTGCTAAGTTTGATACTTATTATAGAGTACAAGGCAAAGGTGAAGCTACAGTCAATACATATAAAGGTTATATGGATGCAATGGCTGCAAAGGTTAATAAAGTTAACGGAGTATTCCAAGAAGAATTAAAGAGATTAGATGAAATTGAAAAAGTAAGACAAGAACAAAAGATTATTACTTATCTTCCAACTAATACTCAATATTCAACTAGATTAGCAGCATTAACATATAATCCAAATGATCAAACTGGTGAATTAGATTCTCGTCAAGCATTAATGATGGCTAATATTAATGTATGTAGAGGTGGATATATGGATGAAGGTTATGCATATGAACCTAATAGATCAATCATTGATTCAGTAAGAAATGATTATCAAGTATATGTTAACTCCTATGGTGCTAAAGATTATACACTTGTTAAATATCTTCAAGATATTGGATTCTATTCTAAATATCAAAATCTCTATGATAATGCAGCTGGATTATATTATGGTAATACACAAGCTGTAGATTGTGGATACTTAAATCATGATACAGATTTAAAAACACAATATGTTGATCTTAATGGTAACGTTCAAACTAAAACAGTATATCAAGTTTGTGCATATCATTCATGGATTGGAACAATTTCAAGATTTGAATTTAGATACTGTGATGATAAATATTACCTTTGCTTCATTAAAGCAGATCAAAAATACTTAGATGGTAACTATAGATATAACCACTTCGATACAGTTGGTAATTCAATTAGTAATCACTTAGTATATTCAGTAAGACATTCATGGAGTACATCACTTCCAGTTGAAGTACATGATGCTTGGTAATATAAATAAATATTTATAAATTAGATAAATAAAAATAAAGACCTTAGATAGTAGATACATCTAAGGTCTTTTTATTACATTAATTCTATAAAATATTCAGTTAGTCTTTCAGGGGTTTCATTAAAGTTATCGTTAATCCAATATTCTAGTATTACTATAAAATTACTTACTAAAATATCTTCTTTAAGAGTTAATGGTATTTTATCTTCTTTAAGGGGATAGTTTGAAAAGTAAGAATCTGCTAAATTATAAAGATTATTTTTAAATTCATTTAAAAATATTTTATTACCATTACTATTAAGAATTCCTTTAATCAATGAAGATTCATCTTTAATATGATAAAAAATATGAGTAATTAAATGTTTATAGTTATATATTTTATCTGTAGAAAAATCATGTGTTTTTTCTTCTTGAAGAGAATGAGAAAATACATGATCAAATATTTTCTTACTAACTGATTCTAATAGTTGGTCTTTAGTTTTAAAATGTAAATAAAATGTAGATCTTCCAATATTAGCTTTATTTAAAATATCTTGAATAGTAATTTCATCATAATTTTTAACATTAATAATTTCATTAAAGCCATTATAAATAGCGTTTAATGTTTTTTCTTCTCTTTTATCCATAATTTAACCTCAAAAGAATTATATATTTATTTAAGATAATGAACAATATGTTTATTATTGTTTTATATTGTGATTTTATAAATAATTGTTTTTAAGTTTAAAAATAAATATCGAACATATTGTTTTATATTTTTAATTAAAAAAATAACATACTGAACAAAATGTTTTATATTGTAAAATAATGAATAAAAAGTGCGTTTTTATTCATTATTTTTATTGAGGATACATACATTAGATGTTAAAATATTCAAGAATTGATATTTTATGTTTTTAGAATTTAACTCAGGGATAGTAAAAGCAAAGCTTAATAAAAAAGAAAAAATATTAGTAGATAATATTTATTTTAATTTATCAAAAGGTGAAGTTTTAGGAATTATTGGATCTTCAGGAGGTGGTAAAACTGTAATTGCTGAAGAGATTATGAAGTTATTGCCTAAAAATATTTATACTAAAGATTTTAAATTTATTTTAGATGAAGAAATATTATCAGATAAAAAGAATCTAAAATCATATTTAGGTAAAGAAATCATATATATTCCTCAATCTGGTCATGAATCATTAAATCCTAATTTAACTATAAGATCTCAATTAATTGATACATGTAAAAGACTCAAAATTAAAAAAAATGATAGAGATACTAAAATTAAAGATATATTAGTTAAATTAGGATTTAAAGATATTGAATCAATATTAAATAAATTTCCTTTTGAAATTTCAGGAGGGGAAGGACAACGTATTGCAATTGCAATGGGACTTTTATCTAATGATGTTAAATTAGTAATATGTGATGAATTAACAAATGGATTAGATATAGATAATAAATATAGTGTTATGGATTTAGTTACTTCATTATTTAAAGATTCATCTATAATTTTAATTACTCATGATTTGGATATTTTAAAATATACAAATAAATTATTAGTAATGAATAATGGTATTCTTCAAGAATATGGTAATAGTAATGATGTTATATCATTTAGTAAACATCCATATACAAAAGCAATATTATCTTCGTTAAATGATGAATTATTAAGTTATGATTATTTAAAAGAAAATGATAGTAAATGTCCATTCTTTTCTTATTGTAAACATAGTAATGATAAGTGTAAAAAAGATATAGATATTAAAAATTATGATGGACATATTTGGAGGTGTATTTATGATTAAAGTAAATAACATTTCTAAAAAGTTAAACGAAAAAACTATATTAAATAACGTTTCTTTTATAATAAAAGATAAAGAGATAGTAGGTATATGTGGTAAATCTGGAGAAGGTAAATCTACGTTAGGAAAAATACTTGCTGGTTTTATTAAGTATGATAGTGGAGAAATTTATTTAAATGATACCAAACTAGAAAATGGTAAATTAAATAAAGATATTAAAATTATATTTCAACAAGTATTTGCGTCTTTAGATCCTAAACAAAAGATCATAAAAGGTTTAAAAGAAGTTATTTTATATAACAAATTAGCTTCTAAATATAATGTTGATAATTATATTGATGAATTATTAAAACTAATTGAACTAGATAAAGATATATTAAATCATTTACCATCTCAGATATCTGGAGGAGAAGCTAGTAGAATTGTAATATTAAAGGCTTTAATATTTAAACCTAAGTTATTGATATTAGATGAATCTACAAGTATGTTAGATAGTTTAACTGAGGTAAATATATTAACTAAAGTTAAAAGTATTGTAAAAGAATATACTGGTTCAATATTAATTATTTCTCACGATGAAAAATTATTAAGTTTATATTGTGATAAAGTTTATAAATTAGAAGAAGGTGAATTAAAAGATTATGAAAAAACAAATTAAAATACTATATGTTTTGCCACTTATTTTAACTATTTTTAGTTGTTCTTCTAAAAATGATAATGTTATAAAAATCGGTACAACTACCATAATAGAAAAAGCTACAAGAGATGAATATAACTATGATTTATTAGCTAGTGGAGTTAGTGAATTACCTTTAGTTAGTAAAGATAGTAAAGGAAATTATGAAGGATTAGTGTGTGATTTTAATACAAATGATTCTAAAACGTGGACATATACTGTTAAAGACAATTTAAAATGGTCTGATGGAAATAAAGTTACAGCATATGATGTTTTATATTCTTTAGAATATGATTATAGTACTAATCAAACATTATTATTTTCTACATCTAATACAAAAGGAATATATTCATCATATTCAATAGATGAAAATAATAATTCTTTAACATTAGTCTTAGAAGAAGCAAATGTTAAAGAATTAGATAATATGACTACATTTAGAATTAGACCTTCACATATTTATAAAGATAATAATAATTTGACAGATGAGCAAAAAAGAATTACATGCGGTCCATATGTATTATCTTCATTTGATAAATTAGCTAACTCATTAACATTTATTAAAAACGAATATTATCCTTATAAAGTTAATAAAGAGAAGATTATATATAAATTATATTCATCCGAAGATGTTTTATATTCTTCATTAATAAATGAAGATATTGATTTAGTTTGGAATTATAACATTGGTGTAAGTAGTGTATATCAAGATCTTTTATCATCAAAAAATAATATAAATTTAGTAGGAGTTGTTGCATCTAATTGTCCTGCAATGTTAACTTTCAATAACAAAAAAGGTATATTTTCTGATGTTAATTTAAGAAATGCAGTCAGTTATGCTTTAAATTATGATCAATTTAAAACTTATTTTGGAAGTAAATATTCAATTACTCCAAATAGAAGTTTTGCTCCTAGTGGATTAGTTGGATTTAAAGAAACTGCTAAATTAGTAACAGATTATCCTTTAGCAGATTCTTATATGCAAAAGGCTGGATATAGTAAAGTTAATAATTACTATCAAAAAGATGGTAATATTGCTTCATTTACTTTAACAATAAATGCTAATAAAACATCACATATTAATTATGGAGAATTTGTTAAAACACAATTAGAAGCATTTGGTATTAAAGTAATTTTAGAAACATTAGATTCTACTCATTATAATGAAAAAACTTCACATAAATTTGCTAGTAGTGGAGAACATGGATATAAAGAAATAACTATGGAAGCAGCTATTATGGGTTATACAGCTTATGGTATGAAAGATTTTGGTGGAATGTATATAAATGGTAATAATACTACTCAAGGAGGAGCAGAAGTTTATAGTTCTACATTGGATACGATAATGAATAATTTATCTAATTCTAAAACTTTAGATGAATATAAAAATAATGCTTATTTATTACAAGATTTCTATGCAGAAAATATACCTGCAATTGCTTTATACTGGGATAATATTTTCTATGCTTATAATAATAAATTAAATGATGTTATTATTGATTCTAACTTTGGATTAAATAACATACACAATTGGATTAAATAGTAAAAAGAATAAGGAAAACACTATGAAAAAGTATTTAAAACATATTATAGTAGCACTTGTAAGTTTTCTATTTATAGTGTTTTTAAATTTCTTTTTACCAAGGCTTCTTCCTGGAGATACTATTGGATATTTAACAGGTATTGATGAAGCTAATATGTCTACTGAAAAATATAATTATTATTACCATGCATTACATTTAGATGAAAATATATTTGTTCAATTTGGCTATTATCTTAAATCGCTATTTGATGGGACACTTGGATATTCATATAAAAAAGAAATGAATGTATCTACATTAATAGGAGAAAGAATATTGCCTACATTATTAATATGTATACCTGCATTGATTATTTCTTATTTAATCTCTATTACATTAGGTATAAAATCAGGTTTAAAAGAAAACTCAATATTAGATAAAACAATGAGTATTACATCTATAATTTTAAACTCCATACCTGGATTTGTTATTACTTTAATTATAATAATAGTATTTAGTTTAAACAGTAAATTATTTCCTAATAATGGTCTTGTAAGTGGAGAATATTCTCCTACAAGTTTTTATTATTATTTAGATTTGATATATCATTTAGTATTACCTGTATTATGTTTAGTATTGATATTAACTCCAGCAAGATTTTTATTAATTAGAAATCTTTCTAGTTCTATAAAAGATTCAAAAACTATATCATTTGCCACTCAAAGAGGGTTATCTACAGCAACAATTGAATATAAATATGTACTTCCAAATATAATTTCTCCTATTATAACTAATATAGGTTTGTCTATTGGAATTATATTTGGAAGTACAATTATTATTGAAAATATTTTTTCTATTAATGGTATAGGAAAATTATTAAATGAAGCAATATATAATTTAGATTATCCTTTAATGCAGGGATTATTATTTGTTACTAGTTTAGTGATGACTTTAGCAGTAATAATATCAGATATATTATGTATTTTAATTAATCCTAAAATAAGGAAGAAGATATAGTTTATGAAGAAAAAATATTTACCTTTTTTAATTATAGGATTACTAATATTAGGTTTATTTATATTTATTTCTATATTTCCTAGTGTATTTACAAGTTATGATAGAAAATATAGTTTTGAACCTAATTTAGGATGTAGTACATCTCATTTATTAGGCACTAATTCTTTAGGATATGATATATTTACTGAGTTAATTTATGGTAGTAAAGATACATTAGTTATTGGATTATTATCCAGTTTATTTACGATGATTATTGGTATACTAATTGGATCATTAGCTAGCATAAAAGGAATAATAGGTCATATATTTTCATTTATTATAGATGTATTTATTCTTTTACCTAATTTAATTATTTTAATAGTTTTAGCATCATTTTTAGGTAGTTCATCATTTAATTTAATTTTATTAATATCTTTATTTTCCTGGGTAAAAACTGCTAAAGAAATTAAAACTAAAATATTAACAATTAAAGAAGAAGATTTTATTAAAAATTGTTACATGTATAACTTTTCAAGAGTTCATATATTTGTTTACCATATAATTCCTAATTTATTCGATGTAATATTATCAAGATTTTTAATAACAATTACTGCTTGTATATTAAAAGAATCTACATTATCATTTTTAGGATTTGGAGATTTATATTATCCTACATGGGGAGTTATGATTAACTTAGCATATCTTAGAGGTGCCTTAGTTAATGGTAATTACTTATATTTATTATCTCCAAGTATTTGTATATCGTTAGTATCTATTTCATTTTATTTTATATCTATTTATATTAAGAAAAGAAATGAAATTATAGAGGATTTATAGGAGATTTTAATATATGAAAGACAATTTTATTACTCATTCACATAATGGAAAAACACATACTCATCCAATTTTATCACATATTAGATCTACTCCTGCTAAAGAGATATTTTTAAAAGAAGAAGTAGTTAATGATGATGAACTTGTTGAATATGCTAGAAGTGATTTTAATAGTAATACACACGATTTATCAAAAAGATTAAAACTAATTGATTGTTTAAATCTTCAAATGAGATATCAAGAAGTAATCAATTTATGTATAGATGGATTAAAAGAATATCCAAATGATTATGCATTAAATAGAGCTTTAGCTATTAGATATATGTCTACTTGTCAAAATAAAAAATGCTTGGATATATTAAAGAAATTAGAAAAAGAGACTAATG
Organism: uncultured Staphylococcaceae bacterium; assembly: GCA_964395495.1. GTDB lineage: Bacteria > Bacillota_I > Bacilli_A > RFN20 > CAG-826 > Onthovivens. The sequence goes on along the minus strand of CAYNBG010000029.1, from coordinate 1,282 downwards.
ATGAATTAGATATAGCATATAAATTAGGTTTAGTTTATTACTATTTAGAAGATTATAAATTATCTAAAGATTATTTTATTAAATGTTTATCTTTATCTAATAATGATGATGAAATGTATATAGCAAGTTTATATTGGTATTTAATGTGTTTAGTTGAAAATAATGAGGATATCATATCGAATTTAAATAAATATAATAAAGATATACATATCCTTCATCATGTTGGATATAAGTTAGTAATAGATTTATTTTTAAATAAAAAAGATATTGATTTATTAGAAAAAGAATCCAATATTGATAATTTAACAAGAGTTATATATTTATATGGAATGTATGAATATTATTTAAATAAAAAAGAAGATAAATTAGCTAAAGATATATTTTATGAAGGCTTAGCATGTGACGAATATTGGTCAAGTTTTTCTGGCCTAGCATTTTGGAATAAATACATAAATAAAAAGAAATAAAAATAAAATTAACTTTTAGTATATATTAAAAAAATGTATACTATGTGCATGAAACTTTTAAATAAGACTTTAAATTTATTTCTTAATGGTGGATTAACCTATGAAGAATTTAACTCAGTAAAAGATAATTCTTCATCTTCAAATAGAAAAATGGTTAAGTTGTATTCAATTGTTGCTTGTTTAGTAACAGGCATAATGATGGCATTATATTCTATAAGCGAAATTACTAAGGTTAATTTTTATTTTTACTTAGGAGAATGTTGTATATCTTTATTAATATTTGTACTTGCAACTTTTGTTAAATGCAAACATAGAATGTTTAATTATGTTTTAGAATATTCATTTTTATCTACATTATTATTATTTTCTATATTAATAGGAACTATATATCTTCATGATAGTAAATCAGTTATATATCCAGCTTTATTATTAGCATCTGTTTTGTTTTTTATAGATAGACCTATTAAATTAGATCTAATATTAACCTTATCTTTAGCAATATATATTCCACTAGAATTAGTATATAAAAGCAATAAAGTTTTTACTGAAGATTTGTTAAATATATTAGTAATATATTTTGTTTCATTTGTTTTGTGTTTATTTGTTCAAAAATCAAAATATGCTAATTTAATGTATGAAAAGAAAATTGCTTTATTAGGAAATATAGATACTCTTACTAGATTAAAAAATAGAAATTGTTTTGAAAATGATAAAGAAATGTTTAAAAAAGATAAACATACTCATTGTCAAATAATTTATATAGATATTAATGGTTTACATGAATTAAATAATACTTTTGGACATGATGAAGGAGA
>CAYNBG010000028.1:0-9187 GCA_964395495.1 uncultured Staphylococcaceae bacterium | reverse complement strand
TAAATTAATAGTTAATTAAAAACCTATTAACTACTTGCTTTTGGTAATTCAATATTAACATCTTTATATTCAATATTAATTTCTGTATCTTCTAAAATTGTAGATGAAGATGTATTCATGCTTTTATGATAATTAAATTCTACTAATTTATCATTTGTAAATTTTAATTTAATTGGTTCATAAATATAATCACTTTTATCTAATTTAACTAATGTATATTTATTGTTTAAAAAAGTAAATTTATTATAAAGACCAGTTAGTGTTTTTTTAAAATTTTGATTTCTATTTGTTTTATATGTTTCTTCTTCTATTGTTGATTTAACATATTCATTAATCTCGCTATTTAATGTATATGTGTAGTAATTATTATCTTCTTTTAAATAATAATATGTAGTAGTTATCTCATTATTTATAGTAGATTCTGATTTAATCATATTGTTATTAACAGTTAAAGTGCCTGTAGCTACTAAAGTTGAACATGACCCATCAGTAAAATAAATAGATGTGATAGTATTAACATTTAGAGTATAGTTAATAGTATCAAAATTATTTAATGCTTCTTCATATTTTGTTTCGTTTACCTCAAATGTATCTATCTTTGAAGATGCACACGATGCTACAAATATAGACGAAATTAATAAACCAGATATCTTTATAATATTTTTCATAAATTGTCTCCTTAATTTACTATATTATAAACAAAATAATAGGTTTTTAAAATATTAATATATTTATTAACTTTTTTTATAACGATATTATTTAAATTTTAAAAACAGTTTCATTTTTTTAATAACTGATGGACATGCGCATCTTTTTATAACATCAAAAAAATAATTTATAAACCTTTATTAAACATTTCTAATTCGTAAATATCTTCCTTAGAAACTGAAGTTTTAATATCTTTCTTTATTACCTCAACATCATTCATTGAAATTTTATGTTCTTTTTTATCTTTTAATGTTTCTTTAATAGCAATAATTTTAAGTTTTTCACAGACCTCTTTAATATCTGCACCATTAAAGCCATCTGTTAATTTTGCTAAATATTCATAATCAAAATCTTCTTCAATTGGTAAATCTTTTAATTGATTTTTAAACAACACAATTCTAGCTTCAAAATCAGGCAACGGAATATATATTTTTTCATCAAATCTACCAGGACGTAAAAATGCTGAATCAATTTGCCGAGGTTTATTTGTAGCTGCAATTACCATAATAGTTGAGTGGCCATTATTTGAACCAATACCCTGCATTTCAGCAAGAATTTCAGGAACTATTGTATTATTTACATCTTCAGAATTATTGCTTCTTTTTGAACCTATTGCCTCAAATTCATCAAAAAATATAATACTTCTTTTTGCCTTTTTTGCCTTGGCAAAAATCTTCTTTATATTTTGTTCAGACTCACCATACCATTTTGATTTAATATCTGAACATTTAATCGGTATAAATAAAGCATCTAGTTCATTTGACGCAGCTTCAGCAAACATAGTTTTTCCAGTTCCTGGAAGACCATATAAGAGAATGCCACCTCCAGCTTTTTTACCATATTTTTCAAATAATTCAGGATGCTTAAAAGGTAAAATAATTTTATCATTAAACGCTTCTTTTGCCTTACTTAATCCTGCTATGTCATTAAATGTTACTTTTCCTTTATTTTTATAATCAATTTTCTTAATTTCGTTATTACTCGATTCATTATCTACACTTGTAGATAAAATGAGATCAATAATTTCGCTTTTTGTCAAAGATGAATAACCTTTAATTTTATTTTCTCTACAATATTCTTTCAATACACTTAAATTGCAAGCTTCACATACTAGTCTAGTTATTTGCTCATCATAAAAAATTTCATCGTTTTTTTCTTTATCTGGTTTATTTTTAACAAGTTTTTTTGAATTATTAATTACTCGGTGACCAATAACAGACTTTGAACATGTGCACTCATTAATAATAAAAAGTATTAAATGAGCTAATAAAGCAAGCACAATAAAGGATAAAACTCCACCAACAACAATTAAAACAGGAACCCAATTTGAAGATATTATTCCCCATAATGCTATTATTAATACTGGCAAAAATATAAGTAAAACATAAAGATGTTCTTCAATAAAAAATAATATATCATCCAAATCAAGTTCCATCAATATCAAAACCAATATATATGCAAAAGTAAAAACTGATGCAATAACAATCATTGCAATCCACCATGGCTTATATGTATCCCAAACGTTGGAATAATTGCAATACCACCTTTTATAGGTAACTTTATCAATTTGATGATCTGAAAAAAAATAGCAACTAATCGTTTCTGTTTCACCATGCTTAACTTGAATATCGTAGTCTCCTGATTCAGATCCAATTTTTGTTCCATTATAATAAATATTCAATGAAACATTAATCGATGAGATATTGTAAATTGTATTATTAGTTATAGAAGATTGCCATCTAACATAAGTTTTATTCGTCGAATAATCATAATCACATGAATATTTAATATTTGTATCAATGTAACTTTCAGTTTCGTTAGTCGATTGACAGCTTGTAATACTAAATAAAGAAATCCCAAAAAATAGTCCCAATAAAATTTTCTTAAAAAATGAACAAAATTTATTCTTTTTTTTAACACTATCACCCATAAATTAATCTTTTTTTAAACAACTAGTATTTATTATATATATATATATATATAGGAATTCAAGTTAATTTATGAATAAAAAAAGCCTAACTAATGTTAGACTATTTCTTTAAGTTTGGGGCGAATAATGGGGATCGCACCCATGCATGACCGGTTCACAGCCGGTTGTGTTAACTACTTCACCATATTCGCCATATGCAACGAATATTTTAAGGTATTATCAACAATAAATCAATATTTTTTTATCTAAATTTAATAAATATTAATCGTGTTTAACACAATGACATTTTCTGCATCTTGGTTCATAACTTTCTTTAGCTCCGACCAAAACGACAGGATCTTTATCGCTTGCAGGAACACCATTAACTAATCTTTGTGTTCTTGTAGCTTGTCTTCCACATACTGAACAGATTGCAGTTAATTTAGTAATACTTTCTGCTCTAGCTAATAATGAGGCACTAATTGGAAATGGATCACCTTTAAAATCGCAATCAAGACCAGCAGTAATAACTCTAATACCTCTATTTGCTAATGTTTCACAAATATCGATAACTTCTTCATCTAAAAATTGAACTTCATCAATACAAACTGCATCTAAATCGTTAGTTACATATTTTAAAATCTCACTGCTTTTAACAATTGGAATGCATTTATAACTTCTTTTTTGATGAGAAACTACTTCATCTTTAGAATATCTATCATCAATTTTTGGTTTAAATACTAAAAACTTTTTTTTAGCGTAAATAAGTCTATTAATTCTTCTTAATAATTCTTCGCTTTTGCCCGCAAACATAGGTCCAGTTATAACTTCAATATAACCGATATTACTATCTTCATTTACCATATATATCAACCTCTTTAAATCTTAAATATTCTAGCAAATAAAAAAGTAAATATTAACATCTAAATATAAATCTTTATTTAAATTTAATATCTACTAATTTTTAACTAGACGCTACTTCTTTAAGTCTATCAATCAATATTGAATAGAAATTAGAAAATGTCGTTTGTACATCAATTTCTTTTGTTATGATATTACCTTCTATATCTTCATTAACATCTATTCCTTTATATAACCAAATACCACTATTTGATGAGATAAAATATTTAAATACATAACTTTCTTGAGGATTAAACGAATGATTTACTATTTCTATAATAGATTTAATATTTAATATTGTTGATGAATCCATTATTTCTTTAGCAATTAAAGCATTATATAAGTCATTTCCTTCAGTTAAAGAAGGTATTAATACTTCTTTTAAACCTGATGTTAATACTCCTAATGGTTGAGTAAACATATAAAGAATTATAAACCATTGTAATAAGCCTAATAAACCACCAAATATTCTAGATATCCCTTTAGGTCTATATTTAATCTTACCATCATCTTCACCAGCTTCTTTTTTAAGTTTGTGTAATATAATCCTTTTAGTAACTAAATGATACAGAATATGAGTTATCGGAGTAGATAAAACGATTCCTAAAATCATACAAATTATAAATGATAATGCATTCATTAAATTAGAACATATATTAGTCAATAATTCAGTAGTAATATTTAAATTTTGAAGTAATATAAATAAATCATGAACTGAATAAACACTAAAAGTAATACCTTCATAAGGTATAGTTAAAACAAAATTAAATGTAGAAAAACTATAATATTCAAGCCAAGAAGATAAAAAAGGAACTAAAGTAAAGTATAAAATTGCAAGTATTGAAAACGATATTACAATTCTAATTCCTTTTCTTATAGCTCCATTTATTAGCCCAACAATAAACCCATATGCTAAACATAGCACAATTATTAATTCATAAACTGGTATATTTAATATAGTTTGAGTTATTGTTTGTAAATCCATATATTCTTATATTATTTTTTAAGTTCTACTAAATAATAATTTTTCTTTCCTCTTTTAACGATTAAGTATTTATTGAATAAGCAATCTTCTGTTGTAGGAATTTTTGTTGCTTCAGTCCACTTTTTGCCATTAATAGAAATTGCATTATTCTTAATAAATTCTCTTGCTTCTCTTTTACTTGTTGCAGCTTTAATTTCAATAAGTAAATCTTCAAGTTGTTTAAATTCATTAACTTCAATCTTATAGTTTTGGAATAATTCTACTAAATTAGATTCAGTTAATGTTTCAAACTTTTCACTAAATAAAGCTTCACTCATCGCTTTAGCCTCATTAGCTTTAGCTTCTCCATGAATAATTTTAGTAACTTCATATGCTAAACGTTTTTGAGCAATTCTAGCACCTAAGTTAGCCAAATGTTCTTTTTCAATTTCAGTGATTTCTTCTTTTGATAAGAATGTGAATACTTTAATATATTTAACACTATCTTCGTCTGATTGATTAAAGAAGAATTGATATAACTTATATGGTGAAGTTAAATTTGGATCTAAGAATAAAGCCCCATCTTCGCTCTTACCAAACTTTTTACCATCACTACGAGTGATTAAATGAGCTGTCATACAACCAACTTTTTCATCAGCTCCATCAAGTTTTCTAATTAAATCCAATCCTGCAGTTAAATTACCCCATTGATCACTTCCGCCTATTTGAATATTACATCCATAATCTCTATGAAGTTTTAAAAAATCTATTGATTGAAGTGTCATATAAGTAAATTCAGTTAAAGAAATACCTGCTTCGAGTCTAGAAGAAACGATATCTTTAGCTAACATATAATTAACATTAAAATATTTAGCGTAATCTCTAAGATAATCAAGTAATGATAACTTGCTTAACCATTCATAATTATTTAACAAAATACCTTTATTAGGATCAGAAAGATCTAAAAATCTTTCAAGTTGAGCTCTAATAGCTTCAGTATTCTTTTTAACACCTTCTACAGTTTGAAGATTTCTTTCTTTAGATTTACCACTAGGATCCCCAATCATCCCAGTTCCACCACCAACTACAGCTATAATTCTATGTCCAGCTTTTTGAAGTCTCATTAAAATTGAAATCATAACAAAATTACCAATATGCATACTTGATGCACTTGGATCAAATCCACAATAAATTGTTTGAGGAGTAGATAATAATTCTTTAATTTCTTCTTGATTTGAGTAATCTTTAATAAGACCTCTATAATTTAAATCATCAATAACGTTTGACATAACATCTCCTTAAATTAATCTCTATAACGAATGTAAGTAAGTCTTCCACTCTTTTCAAATTGAACTAAACTTACAATATTTTTCTTAGAAACTACTTCGCTAGTTCCATCTTCGTATTCAACTTTAATATCGTTATCATCAACTTTTTCAATAAATTTGCCCATTGTATCATGACTATTTTGAAGTTGAAGATAATCGCCTACATGAATTCCATAATTAACGATTGAAACAACAGGAATGCCTAACTTTTTATACCCTTGAAGACTTCTAAGTTCGACTAAAAATAATCCCATAACAGGAATTCCTCCAGCCGCTTTAACTAAATCGACCATAGCTTTAGCGCTACCTCCAGTTGCAATTAAATCATCCATGATAATAACTCTATCACCAGGTTGAATTGCATCCTTAGGAATTTCAATTGTAGCTTCTCCATATTCAAGTTTATATGTAGCCTTATATCCAACAAGAGGCAATTTACCAGCTTTTCTTGCAAGAACTAAACCTTTACTATTAATACTAGCTAAAGGTGCAGCAAAGATGAATCCTCTACTTTCTGCAGCGATAAACTTATCATATTTATCATAACTTGGTAATTCTCTATTTAAATCCATAATGACTTGATGGAATGCATCACCATCAGCGAGTAAAGGCGTAATATCTCTAAAATTAATACCCTTAATTGGGTAATCTATTACACTTCTAATGTACTTATCATAAAAATCCATAAATATAATTCCTCCTAGAATTTAGTAGATTCTCTTTTAATGTATGTAGATTCAAATTTATAAACTTTATCATTTAAGTTGTTGTTTATTAAATCAACTAGCATATCAACAGCTCTTCTTCCGACTTCTTGCATATCAACATGAATAGAAGAGATTTGAGGCCTTAAAATACTTGAATATTTAGTACCAATAATCGATAAAACTTCAACATCTCCAGGAACTGTTAATCCACTATCAGTAGCAGCATTTAAGACAGCTGCAGCAATTGAGTCTCTATAAGCGATAACATATTCTTTCTTTTTCTTTTTAAATCTTTCCATAAAATCACGATATGTTCTATTATAACTATCATCACAATTCATAATATCATATAGCTTATCGTTTTCTTGATGCACCTTAATAAATTGATTTTCAACTCTTCTTAATAAACGTCCACCATTATGAACATGTAAGAAAGTCATTTGTTTATCACCTTTTACAAAATAATCTTGAATAATCTTTTTAACTAAGTGTTCATAACCAAATGGAATAGAAGCAATCTTTTTATCTTGAATGTTGTTATTAATAACTAGAACTGGAACATCATAGTTATTAAATAATCTATAATCTTCATCATTAAGTTCATCATCAAAAACAATAACACCATCAACATGCTCTTTTATTGCTTTTTCTAAACAATTTGTAGCATCTTCTCTAGAATGAGACGTAGTAAATAACTCTAACGAAAAGCCTTTAGATTTACAAACCTCACAAACACCATTTAAAAGATTAGAAATATAAACATAATTAGCGCTAGGAATTATTAAACCAATATTAGTGGTTTTATTAGTTGCAAGAGCCTGAGCAAGACCGCTTGGTTTATAACCAAGTTTTCTAATAACACTCATTACTTTTCTTTTAGTATCTTCTTTAACAGTGTCACTATTATTTATAACACGAGAAACGGTAGCAAGTGAAACTCCACTAGCTTTGGCTACTTCATAAATCGTAACCCTTCCTTTATCGTAACCCATAAGTAGATCCTCCTACTTCTTTATACAATAAAATTATAACATAAAATTCAATTAAATAAATGTTAAAATGAAAAAATTTACATTAAATTTTCATTAATATATTATTCTTTAAAAAAGTCATCACCAACATTATATGAATCGTCTAAAATATATAAGCCTTTTTTATTCTCGTATCCCTCAATATTAAGTTCTCTTCCTGAACATAACATACCTTCAGAAAAAACTCCAATTACTTCTCCAGGAATTATTTGACTACCATTAGGCATAAAAGTATTTGCAGTTGCACAAACTACTTTTAACCCAACTTTAGCATTATACGATCCACAAACAATATTTAATAATTTTTCTTCACCAACATCTACTTTTAAAATGTGAAGATGATCACTATCAGGATGTTCTTCCATTTCTACAATTTTAGCAACTTTAAAACCAGATTCATTTAAATAATCTAATGTAGGTAAATTTCTATTTTTAAGCATAAAGTTTAATACATCTATAACTTTATTATTACAAAGTGGAATATATCCATCTGCTTTAATCTTTATTTCTTCAGATATATTTAAAAAATTATAACCAACTAATTCATCATCTTTATATAAAGCAACAACACCATCATTATTAACTACTTTTGTAGGAATAGTTAAAGGAGAAAATACAATTAATAATATATCTCCTATTGTTTCATGGTTGTAATACATTCCATATTTCATATTAAATCCTCACTCTTTTTAATTACATCTTTATTATTTTTAAGAACAAATCTTTTAATATTTATTCCTACATTTTTAAATTTAGTCTCAAATTCAGTTTGAGCATCAAAATCATCGTTTCCATTATAATCATAATCTTCACTTATTACTTCAAATTTAAATTTCTTAAATTGATCTAGTGAATAAGTAGAAAAATCGTCATTATCACTTTTAAAATAAATATATCCATCATCTTTTAATAATGTAGCGTATTGAAGTAAAAATGGATCGCTTGTAAGTCTTCTTTTTTCATGCCTTTTTTTAGGCCATGGGTCAGAAAAATTTAAAAATATTCCATCAACTTTTATGTTATTTTCAAGCAATAATTCACCTAATTTAAAGAAATTATCTGCAACTAATTTAACATTTGTTAATTCAGATTCATCAATCTTTTTAAGACACATTCCACTAATTGTTTCATTTAACTCACAAACAATAAACTTCTTATCTAAATTCTTACTTGCTAAAGATAATATAAATTGACCTTTACCAGGTCCAATCTCTAAATATAAAGGATCATTTCCTTTAAAAGAAATAATTTCATCCTTAGAAAAAGATTCTAATACTATTTGATTTTTAAATGATTCAGTTAAATAATCTACTGCCCATTTTTTAAATTTGGTTCTCATTATTTTAACTTTCCTAACGCATAAATTGCATGAGCGTATATTGGCATCGAATTATAAAAATCTTCTAAATCAATATGTTCATCTGCTGCATGAATATTATCAACTTTATCTTTAAAGTGAGAACCAAATGCTACGCAATTTTTAGCTTCTTTAGCATATGTTCCTCCTCCGATTGCAAGAGGCTTTTCATCACTTTCAGTTTCTTCTTTATATACATCCATTAATTTTAAAATAAATGGAGTTGTCTTTGGATTAAAGTATAATGGTTTAGCATTGCTTAATATTTTAATAGGAAATGGAG
>CAYNBG010000027.1:0-9532 GCA_964395495.1 uncultured Staphylococcaceae bacterium | reverse complement strand
GCTATGGAGATATCTCTCATTTAAAAATTAAAGGAATGGAACCTTCATTTGCTGGTAGATTTTGTGAAATTTATTCTGATAATACAAGACATTAAAAAAATCGCAATTATGCGATTTTTATTTTTGCTTTTTTTCTAACAATTTATTATATACAGCTTCAGGAACTAATGAAGAAACATCTACTCCATTGTTAAACATTTCATTTATAGAACTTGAAGATATAAATGTTGTTTCTTTTTTAGCCATAAAAAACACCATTTCTATATCAGGATCAATAAATTGATTAGATGCAGCTAAATACCATTCATATTCAAAATCACTAACAACTCTTAAACCTCTAATCATTACGTTTATATTATGTTCTTTACAATATGTAACCGTTAATCCTCTATAACAATCTACTTCAACATTATTTAACTTGTTATCTTTAATTACTTGTTTTATCATTTCAACTTTTTCTTGGTTACTAAAATGATATTTTTTCTTTTCATTATAAGAAACTAAAATAACGACTTTATCAAAAACTTTTAAAGCTCTTTTAATAATATCTAAATGACCATTTGTAATTGGGTCAAAACTTCCTGGATATAAAGCAATCTTCATATTACACACTCCTTAAAATATAAACATATGTTTTTCCATATTTTAATTCCTTAATATTATAACCAATTTCAATATTAGTATCTAATTTATAATCAGTTTCTAAAATTACTATATTTTTATTTTTTAAAACTTTATATTCATTTAATAAATTTATAATAGAAAAATCAAAATGCATTTTATATGGAGGATCTAAAAAAACTATATCAAAAGTCACTCCTTTTTTATTTAATTCTTGTAAAGCATCAAGATAATCACTATTTAATAAATTAATCTCATCAATCTTTAAACTATTTAAATTGTCTTTAATAATTGTAAATGCACTCTTATTTAATTCATTAATATAAACTAAAGAAGAACCTCTACTATATGCTTCAATTCCACATGCTCCAGACCCACCAAATAAATCTAAAAACGATTTATTCTGAACATCTCCTAAACTTGAAAATAAGCCTTCTCTAGTTGAATCTTTTGTGCATCTAGTAATAGATAAATCAGGTTGGTTTAATACCCTATGTCTATATTTTCCACCAATAACTCTAATCATTAATAACTCCAAATATTTCTTTATTAATATACTCCAAAATCTTGTTATATTCATTTAAAGCCTTGTTATATTTTATCACTTTTTCTTTGGAATTAATTTCGTTCATAATATCCGCTAATTTCTTTTTAATATTTAAAAGTTCAAAACTATTTTTATCATAAATCTTACTAGCATCTTCATATTCTAAAATAATCATATCTTTTTTATAGCAAAGAAGTTGAATTTCTTCATCATTTTCCATCTCTTTTGTAGCGATTTCTAAATTTTTAAATTCATTAGACTCTTTTACATCTTTTTTTAATGAATCAATCTTATTAAGCAATTCTAAATTCATAAACCTATTTTATCATAAATAATAACATTCTTATTATATTTTTCTTTTAACTAATAGAGATATTTATTATAATAAATATAGTATGAAATTGTTTAAAATTGTAAAAGATAAAGAAAAATCATTAAGAGAAAGATCTGTGGATGTTGAATTTCCTTTAACAGAAGAAACAAAACAAACACTATTTGATATGCTTGAATATTTAAAGTTATCTCAAGATGAAGATTTTGCAGAAAAACACCATCTTAGATCAGGAGTTGGTATTGCTGCTCCTCAAATTGGTATTAATAAAAATATGCTAGCAATGTGTTTTGATGATGAAAAAAATGTTCATCATGAATATATATTAATTAATCCAAAAATAATAAGTGAATCTTGTAAATTAGCTTATTTAGAATCTGGCGAAGGTTGTTTAAGTGTTGATGCTATTCATGAAGGTTATATTTATAGACCTTATAAAATTAGAGTCAAAGCTTTTGATTTATTAAAGAATAAAGATGTTGAATATGTCTTTACAGGTTTTGCTTCGATTTGTGCTCAGCACGAAATCGATCATTTAAAGGGAATTTTATTTTACGATCATATCGATAAAGTAGATCCCTTTAAAGTCAATCCAGATGCTGTTAAATTATAATAAAATCTTGATTTTATCGGATTTATTGTTTATAATTTGGTGCTTTATTTGAAATAGGAATAATGAGGTGTGTTAGTTATGAAAGTAAGAGTTAATAATTCAGTTAAAATTTATGCTTTAGGTGGCTTAGGCGAAGTTGGTAAAAATACTTATTGTGTTGAAAGCGATAACCATTTAATTATTATTGATGCAGGTGTTAAATTTCCTGAAGATGATTTAGTTGGTGTTGATTATGTTATACCAAACTATCAACACTTAAAAGATAATCAAGGAAAAATTCGTGCATTATTTATTACACATGGTCATGAAGACCATATTGGTGCAATACCTTTTTTAGCTAAAACAATTAAAATTCCTGTAATTTATGCTCCTAGACTTGCTGCTGCTTTAATTCGTCAAAAATTAGAAGATCAAAAAATTAGAGAAAAAATTAATATTGTTGAATATGATGATGATACAATTGTAAAAATAGGCGACTTTTCAGTTAGTTTCTTTAGAGTTACCCATTCAATTCCTGATTCTTTTGGAATTTGTGTTGACACTACTGAAGGTAGAATTGTTACAACCGGAGACTTTAAAATTGACTTAACACCAGTTGGTCCAGATATTCAAATTCATAAAATGGCTCAAATTGGTGAACAAGGTGTTGATTTACTTTTAGCTGATTCAACAAACGCAGAAAAAGAAGGTTGGACACCAAGTGAAAAGAATGTTTTAAATTCAATAAACGAAATTTTTGATAAAGCAAGTGGAAGACTTGTTATTTCAACATTCTCCAGTAATATATCCCGTATTCAACAAATTGTTGATTGTACACTAAGACATAATAGAAAAATTTTAATTATTGGAAGAAGCATGGTTAACACTGTAGAATGCGCTAGAAAATTTGGATACATAAAAATTCCAAATAATTGCATTATTGACGCTTCTGAATTAAAAGCATATAAAGATAATCAAATTGTTATTTTATGCACAGGAAGCCAAGGCGAACCTATGGCTGCATTAAGTAGGATTGCAAATGGATCTTTAAAAGAAATTAGAATTATGCCAGGAGATACAGTTGTTTTCTCATCAAGTCCAATTCCAGGAAATGGTATTTCTATTTCTAAAGTTGTTAACCAACTTGCTCGTGCTGGTGCTGACGTTATTACTAACTCTATTTTTAGCGATATTCACTCTTCAGGTCACCCTTCACGTTAAGAATTAAGAATGAATATAAAATTATTTAAACCTAAATATTTTATGCCAGCTCATGGTGAATATCACATGTTAAAATTACATGCTGATTTAGCAACAACTGTAGGTATTCCTAAAGAAAATACATTCGTTTTAAGTAATGGTGATGTTTTAATTTTAGAAGACCATCAAATAAAAGAAGGCGAAAGAATTTCTGCTGAAGATGTTTATATTGATGGATACGATATCAATGGTGTTTCTACTGCTGTTATTAGAGATAGAAAAATTCTTCAAGACGATGGAATGGTTTCAGTATTACTATGTTTAAATAGTAAAGAAAATAAATTAGCTTGCTCTCCAAGAGTTATCACTAGTGGATTTGTTAGTTATGGTGAATATGAAAACCATTTAACTAGACATGCCTCAATGTTAGTTGAAGAAGCTTTAAAAGAATTATTTAATAGTAAGAAAGTTACATTTAATGATATTAAAAACACTATTAGAACTGTAGTTAGTAAATATTACTATAGAAAAACACAAAGAAATCCTATGATTATTCCATTAATCATGAATAAAGTTAATTAATTATGGTAATACTTGCTTCTTCTTCACCTAGAAGAAAAGAATTATTAAAGAAAATTTTTAATGATTTTGTAATTATAAAACCATCTTTTGATGAAAATTTAATAAATAAAAACGATAAAGAATTAGCAAAAAAAGAAGCTTATTTTAAAGGTCTTTCTATTTTAAACGATGGTAAAGATCATTATAATGATTTAATTATTTCTTGTGACACAATAGTTAAATTAAATGAAAAAGTATATGGAAAACCATCTAATTTAGATGAAGCTAAAAAATTTTTAAAAGAATTAAGCAATAATACTCATCAAGTTATTTCTGGTTATGCTTTATTTTATAAAGGAAAAGTCATAAATGAGGAATCAATTAGTTATGTCACATTTAATAACTTGACTGATGAAGATATATCTATTTACATTAAAAATGAATATGTTTTAGATAAAGCTGGTGCATATGGAATTCAAGATGATGAAAAATTTCATTTAATAAATAAAATAAAAGGAAGTCTATATAATATAATTGGGCTTCCTATTGAAGATATTAAATCTGACTTAGATATATTATTTAGAGAGTAATTTATAAAAAGAAGGTATTGTTTCTCCTACTAAAATGATTTTATTAGACATTTCAAGAACTCTAGAAACACCTTCTTTTTTTAAACCATCTTTATTCAATTTAGTTTGATCCTTTAAAACAATTGTAAGTCTACTTCCATTTAAAGAAAAAGATTCAACATTTTCTTTTCCTCCTAAATATTCATAAACTCCTTCATTAACTTCTTTTTGAACTACTTTAACACCTCTTTTTTTCTTTTTAACTATTAAAACGATAGCTAAAACGATTCCAATAACAATTGCAGCACCTACAGGTATTGTAATAGCTAAAATAGTTGTTATATCAATAAGAATTTTAGGTAAGAACATTAATATAATATTTATAATTTTCATAAGAAAGACTCCTTAATCTTGGTTAAATAACTTACATTATTAGATAATACTTTAATTGTTTTATTTGACAATTTAATAGTGATTTCAGTATTAATTTTATCAATATTAAATGTAGAATCATAAGCAACACCTAAAGCATATCGATCATTAACTTTTATTTTTATATTTGTATCACCATTAAAAACAACACTGGAATTTAAAGCTTTATATTTTTTGCTATTAATAGGTAATTTTTCTTTAAACTCCAATACATCTAAATTTGTATCAATTAAAGCTCCGCCCATACTTCTATTTATTCCACTGCTTCCATGACTACTACAAACGCATAATCCATCTGCTTTAACACTTTCAAAATATTGATTATTAAAATAAACCTCAAATAAAGTAGATGTGCCATTTAAAGATTCTACCCTTACTTCATTTAATCCATAAACTGTTAAATTATTATAACTACATTCGATTAATTTTATTTCTTTAATATTTTTTTCATCAATTTTAGAGAATATATCATCAATATTATCTTTATTAAATTCGCATAAAAATCCTAAATTACCTGTATTTATACCTACAAAAATAGGGTTTTTATCTAAATAAAACTTAACTGATCTTAAAAATGTACCATCTCCACCAATAGAAAAAATAATATTAGGATTTTCATCATCATACTCATAACCTAATTCAATTAGTTTATCCATTAACATCTTCTTAACATTTTCAGAATCTTTATTCTTTTTTGAAACAATTGCGTACTTCATATCTTTAATTTATCTATAAATTATTGTATCATAAAATACGTAAAGAAAGGAAAGCATTTAATAATTTTATAATTATTAATGGTAAAATCTATGGCAGCAAATATTGAAATCGAAGCAAAAGTATTAATTAAAAAAGAAGAATATGAAACATTCTTAAAACATTTTAAAGATAAAATAACAGAACAATACGAACAAACTAATTATTATATCGATACTAAAGACTTTAAATTAAAACAATTAGGTATCGGCTTAAGAATTAGAAATGTTAAAGATAGTTACACTTTAACATTAAAGGCTCCTATGTCTGAAGGATTACTTGAAAAAGATCAAATAATTGATAAAAAAACAAGCGATGAAGCAATTAAAAATAATATCTTCCCAGAAGGAAATATTAAAGAATTTGTAAAGATGTTAGGAATTAATGTTGACGAACTTAAAGTGTTAGCAAATCTTAAAACATTAAGAACTGAAATTGATGATGGTGATAGCGAAACTAAATTAAGTGCAGATAAAAATGACTATAATGGAATTACAGATTACGAACTTGAACTTGAAGGCAATGCTTTAGAAAAAACAAAAGCATCTCTTAAAGAAATTTGCTCAGAATGTGGAATCGAATATAAAGATAACCCTCATTCAAAGCAATCTAGAGCAATGTCTACAATTAAATAACTATAAAAAAGGTATGGTTTCCCATACCTTTTTTTGTTTTAACATAATATTCTTTGATTATTTTTTTATTGATGCAATTATTCTTATAAGATAAATAAATAATATTACAAAATCAGAATATAATTGGGATGCAAAGTAAACACTTATATTTGTTGTTAACTCTTCCGTTTCCATTGCTTTTCTTATTCTATAAAAATCAAATGCAGTATAAATACACATAACAACTAAGAAGCCAATTTGAATAGCAAACATAATCCATAAAAACGATTGTGTATATGATTCAGATTGAGCATAAAATGGTAAGAATAAAAATGTAAAGAAATAAATTGCAAAACCTGCTAAAACAATAAACGCAGCAGCCGTTAAAACAATTGGCCATGCTTTTCCTTTAGCAAAATAACCAACGATACCTAAGGCAACAAATAATAAAGAAGTAATTAAAAATGCAAAACCTAAGATATATGGATTTTTAGCCCAATAAACTAAGCCGGATAATAAAATACCCATCAAAAAGCTATAAATTACATATGGAATAACAGCTTTATTTCCTTTTTCTAAACCTAACTTACTGATAAATACAGAACAAATAATACATCCAATAAATGAACCAAAAACTATACATAATGTAGTGATTAATCCAACATTACTCTCAGCATTAGAATTATAAACAAACTTACTTAATAAAATAGAACCACCAACTGCAACTGCTGCAGAAATAAATAATCCTAAAGCTAAAAATAAAAATGTTTTAATTAAGAAAACACCACTCTTTAATACCTTTTGACTCTCAGGATTGACAGGTTTTTTAATAGTAGCTTCACCATTATCATTTGAAAAATTCTCGTCATTAAATTTCATTAACAAAACCTCCTAAAATATTTACTAAATATTATTATATATACCAATATATTGCAACAAATTGATTGCAAAATTTTGGCGGGTTTTAGAGGAATCGAACCTCTACCTCTGGCTTCGGACACCTTTATTCTACCATTAAACTAAAAACCCTTAAATTATTGGTGTAGGAAACGAGACTCGAACTCGTAAGGAAAACCATTAGCTTCTGAAACTAACGCGTATACCAATTCCGCCATTCCTACATTAAATATATTATAAACTAAAAACACTATAAAATATCTAACATTATTTTAAATAAAATAATATACTTAATTTATGAATGAAGACGAAGTTAAATTACTAAAAACATTAATTAACGATGCAAAACATATTATTTTCTTTGGTGGAGCTGGTGTTTCTACTGAATCTGGTATAATGGATTTTAGAAGCGAAAAAGGATTATATAATCTAAAATCTAAATACGGATTACCATATGAAGTGATGTTATCAAATACTTATTTTTATAAAAATACAGATACATTTTATAAATTTTATAAAGAGTTCATGATCAATAAAAATGCTAAGCCTAATGAATGTCATAAGTATTTAGCTAGACTAGAAAAAGAAAAAGATTTAACAATCATCACACAAAATATAGATAATTTACATCAACTAGCAGGTAGTAAAAACGTTTTAGAACTACATGGTTCAATTTATAGAAATCATTGTATTTCGTGTGGTAAATTCTTTGATATTGATTATATTTTAAAATCTAATGGTACCCCTTATTGTGATGAATGCAATGGAATTATTAAACCTGATGTTATTTTATACGAAGAAGGTTTATCAATGATTACACTTAATAAATCTATAAAAGCGCTACAAAATGCTGATTTATTAATTGTCGCTGGTACTTCCTTAAATGTTTATCCTGCTGCAGGTTTAATTGATTATTTTAAAGGAAACAATATTGTTTTAATAAATACAGTTGATCAAGTTCTTAATCGTAAAATTAAATTATTCATAAAAGGCAAATGTGGAGAAATATTTTCTGAATTATAATAAGAATTATATTTTCATTAAGATTTAATTAAAACACTTGAAATATTTTTTTAAATACATAGTATTTATATGTGAATATATCAAGAGGTTTTATATTATGAAATATGATGTTGTTATTGTTGGAGCTGGTCCAGCAGGTTATTTTAGTGCGTACGAATTAGCAATAAAAAATCCAACTTTAAAAGTTTGTTTAATCGATAGAGGATTAGATATTCTTAAAAGAAGATGTCCAGTAATGCAACATAAAATTGAAAAATGTCCTCAAAATAAAGATGGTATTAGAGAATGTTTCCCAGCATGTTCTATTACAAATGGTTTTGGTGGAGCTGGCGCTTATAGTGATGGTAAATTTAATATCACAAATGAATTTGGCGGATGGTTACAAGACTACATTGGCGATGAAAAATTATTAGAATTAATTAATTATGTTGACGAAATAAACTTAAAATTTGGTGCTACAAATGTCATTACTAATCCAGATACACCTAAAGTTAAAGAAATCGAAAGAAAAGCTATTTCAGTCGGTGTTAAATTATTAAGAAGTAAAGTTAGACATTTAGGAACAGAAGAAAATTTAAAAATATTAGAAAAAATCTATAACTTCTTAAAAGAAAGAATTACAATGATTTTTCAAAAATCTGTTAAAGATATCATTGTTGAAAATAAAAAAGTAACTGGTGTTATTTTAGATGATGACACTACTATTAATGCTGATTATGTATTTTTAGCTGTTGGTAGAGAAGGCTCTAAATGGTTAGGTGAAATCTTAGAAAAAAGAAATATAAAAATGTCTCAAAACCAAGTCGACATCGGTGTTAGAGTTGAAACCTCCAATTTAATTATGGATGAAATCAATAGAAATCTTTACGAGGGTAAATTTATTTATAGAACAAGTGTTGGCACTACTGTAAGAACATTTTGTTCAAACCCAAGTGGACATGTTGTTGTTGAAAATTATGAAGGCGTTATAAATGTTAATGGTCATTCATATAACGATTCTAAGCTTGGAAGCAACAATACAAACTTTGCTTTACTTGTTTCTCATCACTTTGAAGAACCATTTAATAAGCCTAATGAATATGCACTAAAAGTTTCTTCATTAGCTAACCAATTAGCTTGTGGAAGCGTCATTGTTCAAAGATATGGCGACATTCTTGCAGGAAGAAGATCAACTAAAAAAAGAATTTCCGAATCATTCATTAAACCAACTTTAAAAGAAGCTGTTCCAGGAGATTTAGCTTTATGTTTACCATATAAAACTATGAAATCAATTATTGAAATGATGGAAGTTTTAGATAACATTACTCCAGGTATTGCAACAGAACATACACTTTTATATGGTGTAGAAGCCAAATATTTTAGCGCTCACCCTGACATCACAGAAGAATTAGA
>CAYNBG010000026.1:0-9584 GCA_964395495.1 uncultured Staphylococcaceae bacterium | reverse complement strand
AAATTATGAATTTCTTGATGTTACTAGATAATATGAGGTATTTTATGAAAAGAAAAAATTTATTATTAGTTGGTTTATCTTTATTTTCTTTATTAACTGCTTGTAATACTGTTCCTGAAAAAGGAGAACAAGGAATACAAGGTGAAAAAGGTGATAAAGGTGATACAGGTGAAGCTGGTAAAGATGGTTCAAAAATTTATACTGGTGAAGGCGAACCAGATAATAGCACAGGTTTAGAAGGTGATTTATATATCGATACATCAACAGGGAATTTATATACCAAAGGGTCTTCAATTTGGAATAAGACCGGTAATATTAAGGGCGATACAGGTAGTACAGGTATTTCAATTACTAATACTTACATTGATGAAGATGGTAACTTAATATGTGAATTAAGTAATGGTCAAAAAATTAATGCAGGTAAAGTAAAAGATACACGTACTTTCACTGTTAAATATTATGTTAATAATAATTTATTTGCTACTGATACAAATATAGCTTATGGTTCAAAATTGACTCCACCAAATGTTAATCTTAAAGATGGTTATGAACTTAGTCAATGGTATACGATTGAAAGTAGTGGTTATAAATCTTATTGGTCTATACATGGTTCAATTATTACTTCTGATCTTAGTTTATACGCAGATGCTTTACCAGTAGAATATAAAATTAATTATGTTTTAGATGGTGCAAAAAATGATATACGTAATCCTTATACATATAATGTAACTAGTGATGATATTTCTTTATATGAACCAACTAGTGATGATGGTGTTTTTGATGGATGGTATATTGATGATACATATAAAACTAAATGTTCTACAATTACTAAAGGATCAATTGGTGATAAGACATTCTATGCTAAGTTTATTTACTATGATAAGATTTTTGCTAAAAAACCTGAATTAAGTAGTGATAAAAAAACAATTACTTATGGATTATATCCTCAAACATATGTTTCTGATTCAACATTAATATCTAAATTAGAAACATTAACTCCTGAATTTGATGATTGGTATTTATATGATTTAACATATTACACAAAATTAAAAGCCAATCCAGATAATACTAAAACATTTGATAATGGTGATACTATTACTAGTGGTACAACATATTGGTTTAAGTGCGAACCAATTGAATGGAAAGTTATAAGTTCAAGTGATAATACGTATTTTTTGACAACTAGTAAGATTCTTGATGCTTATAATCTTTATATTGATCCTAATGCATTTAATAATTATGCAAATTCTGATATGAGGAATTGGCTAAATGATACTTTCTATAGTACAGCATTTAATTTAAATAATACTTATGTAGATAAAGTGACTGTTAATAATGCTGCTTCTACTACTTGTAGCAGTTCTAATAGTTATACTTGTGATATCACAGACGATTATGTTTATTTATTAAGTTATTCAGAATTAAATTCTAATGGATTTACTAATGAAACAAGAACATGTAAAGCTACAGATTATGCAAAAGCAAATCATGTAAATGTTAACTCTTCTAATGGCAATAGTTGGTATTGGACACGTTCTCCAGCTTCTCATGCTAACGGCTATACAAGTATTGTTAATTATCAAGGTTACATTGGTGCAGGAATATATCAATTTACGACTACAACAACAGGAGGAGTACGTCCTGCTATTAAAATAACAATGAACTAATTTTTAAATATTAAAATTAGATCAATACATCTAATGTATCTATCATTGTTTTTTGCTTATTTTTAAAAATACTGATATATTCATATATTTTTTTGTATTTCTTAACTAAAATATTATCTATTATATGAATGTATAGTATTCTTTTGAATACTTATTTAAAATATTGGTCAATTTAAAGTGAAAATATTGGTCAGTTTAGTTAGTAAAATTGAAAAGTTATTAATCTATTTGTTCTTTCATATGCTATCTCATTATTAAATTTTATAAAAGCCTTCAATATTCTAAAACTATTGTTAATCCTTTAGATGGATAGTTGCTATCATGTTTATTTGGATTGTTATTTTTAACAATAAAGACTATTTTATATTATAAATGTTTAACACTTTTATAAATATCAAAATTAAAGCTTTCCGATTATATATTATTTTAAAATTAAGACGAAAGTACATTAAATTAAAACTTATTTATTAAAATAAGCATTTAAAAAACCTTCTTATTTATTAAAGAAGGCTTTTTATTTTAAATGTTTATTGAATTACCAATCTTCTGCAACAACAACTAAACCAATTGATCCGCTTTGTGAAGTAAAGACCTTAAATGTTAATAATACAGCTGTATCATCTTCATTATAAGCAACATATTCCATATATTCATAATCACCTAAATCATCTGAAGAATCAGTATACCATTCTTCTTCATCACCATTACCAAAATCATTAGGAATTAAATTTGCCATAACTTTTGATTTAAGATCACTAGTTGAAGTAATTCCACTTGGATATACAGTAAATGAGTTATTGGTATCAGGAGTAGCATACCCTGTATCTGAACTTTGTAAATTAAAGTAAGTGTTATAAAGTTCAGCAACTTTACTAGCAGTATTTGCTGGAGTATAAATCATAGGAATTGAAATAGAACATGTATCAGTTCTAGCTACAGTTTCTCCATCTGCTAAAATTGAAGCAGTAATAGTAGTAGAATCACCTGCTTTAGCATCGCTAGAAGCTGTTACAACACCATTTTCGTCAACTGTAAATTTAGAATTACTTGATGTATACGTAATTGTTCCACTCAACATATCACATACTAAATTTAATTTTATAGTACCACCAATTTCGATACTATAGTTTTTAGTAGCGAAATAGAATGCTGGTTCATGAGTTGTACCTGAGCCATATGTATATGTTAATGTAGTAACATCATTAATATGACTAACTCCTAAAAGGACGCTACCAGTTGGATCTTCATAAGCAATATTATATGAATAACTATTTACTCTACTCCAACCAATCTTTTTTAATGCTTCTTCTAAATAGTCGTATACCTTATTTGAAGAAGTTGATTCATCTTTTTTATCATAAACTTTAATACTTAATAATGTATTTTCTTTAGCGACTTCCTCAGCTTTAGCAGCTATTTCATCTTCATCATTAGGATCGTCAATCCAATAATCATCTGGATTCTTTTTAATATCTGCATATGCATTTTTATATGCATCTTTATAATTAACTGTTTCGAGTCTATATGTGTTATAAGCACTATAAGTAGAAAAATCAAATGTAGGAATAGTTACATTTCCTAAATTATTTGTAGAAATAAATGTATTAATTCTTTCAGTTGGATAACTTGTAACAATATCATCAATTGGATTTGCTAATGGAGCAAAAGAGATTCTAAATATATTTTCATATGTAGTAAAATCTTTTGTTTCTTCTGGTTTAATATACCAATTTTCTCCCCAGTCTGTATATAAACGATTAATGTTATCAAATACAGCAGTAGTATCATCCATGCTAGATAAATAATCAGAATAAATATCATTACTATCTGTATAACCATAAATATATGAAACACCATTTTTAGTATAGTAATAATATTCATCTATTGAAAAATCTTCAAAAACTGGAATAGTAAAGTTATATTTAGTTTCAAATGATGATACGAATGCACTTGGCCATGTATCAGATACTTTAACTTTAGCTTCATAAGAAAATGTTACATAGTTTCTTGAAAAATAATAAACTTTTGCGTAAACAATTGCTCCATCAGTAGCATCTTTAGTTAAGATATAAGCCTTATTTTCTTTACTTAAATCTTTATTTAATGTCCATCCATCGTTTTTTAAGATCTCTACGTTTTCTAAAGTTAAATTAATTGCGCAAGTATCATAAGCATAAATAAAATCTTCTGTAGAAGCATATACAGTACTATCTAAACCTAATTTAATTTTAGCAGGAACAAAAGTAATTGTTTGATTAAACATTGCTTTTTCATCATCAGTCCAAGATGATTTATCTTCTGTAGTAGTGCTTAAATCGTTATAACATTGAATTACATTATATTTAGTGTTGTTTTCTTCTGATTCACCAAAATAATAAGTGATATCATATCCTTTGGTATTATCGTTAGAAATATTAGTGAATTCATAATATTTAGTGCCGTTAGGATCTGTTTGATTAAGATTACCTTCATAATCAGTAATTCCAGTCCATCCAGCTTTTTGTAAATCTTTATAATAATTATCTAATGTGAATTCGCTAGATTCGTTGATGATTCGTAAAAATTTAACATCTTCAGTATCTGTTTCTTCTTTTACAGTAACATCACCTTTAAATCCAACTGGAAAAGGTATAACTTCACCACAATATTTAGTTAATAAAGTTTTAGCTTCATCACTCCATTCACCTCTAGTTTCTTCTTCAGGATCAGGATCAACAGGAGTTTCTTTATTTTCGTTACATCCACTTAACATTAAAACAGATGTAGAAGCTAATACTAATAAATTTAAAAATTTCTTCATAATGTCTCCTCGCTTTTTACTTGCATATTTTATAATGAAATAACAAAAAAGTAAATTATTAATAATTTAAAATATTTATTAAACATTAAAAATCGTCTTATATTTTATTGTTAAATATGTATGTATGTAGATTATATCGTTAATTGTTAAATATTCTATAATTTAGTTGATTTCTCATATTTTTTAATATATTTAAACATGTGTGTGTTTTACATTTAATTTTTATAATATTTTGTTTATAATAAAAATAATAAAAGAGATTTTATATGAAAAAGAAATTATTTATTTGTAGTAGTGTTTTATTATTGTTATTAGTTAGTTCATGTAATTTAATTAATAATAAAGTTATATATGATGTAAATTTTATTTTAAATAATGAAATTATTGAAACTATTAGTGTTAGTAAAGGAGAAAAAATAGATTCTCCTGAATCTTCTTTAATTAAAGAAGGTTATATTGTTAATTCTTGGTATATATTAAATGATAATGATAAAACTACATTGAATTTTAATGAATACATTGTTAATTCTAATTTAAATATTTATGCAGATTTTTCTTATAAAGAATATAAAATAATCTATCATTTAGATGGAGGTATTAATAATGATAACAATCCATCTAAATTTACAATGGTAGATGATGATTTGTATTTATATCCTGCTAGTAAAGAGGGATATAATTTTTATGGATGGTATAGTAATCAAACGTATACAACTGCTATAAGTAAGATTAGTAAAGGAATTACTAAAGATATTGATGTATACGCTAGATGGGTTGGTGAAGAACATGATTTATATGTTAGTACAATAGATTCTTCAAAAGGAACTGTTAGTATTTTATCTGGTAGTCCTTTTACTGGAAGTAAAATTGTTATAGAAGCTAAAGCTAATGATGGGTATGTTTTTAGTGGATGGTATAGTGATGATGTATTAATTAGTAAAGATAGTAAATATACATTTATAATGCCTGATAATGATTATTCTTTAGTTGCTAAATTCTTAATAAAAGATAATTAATGAGTAGAACTTAATATAAGTTTAAATATATTGACATATGGGCTTTATTCAAAAACTCATATAAATGATGAATTTTTGATTTTGAATTTAAATAAAATTATTAATATTAATAGTAACTAAATATATTAATAATGTTAAAAAGTTATTAAAGTTTTTGTTTTGATTACTTAAAAATTGAATTCGTTGTTATAATTTTAATGTAAAAAGGAGTATCTTATTTATGGTTTTATTTAACAATAAATTCAAAAAGATAACTGTATGTATAGGTTCTTTAGTAACTATAGCATTCTCGTTATTGCATATATTTTTATCTTCTAGTGATGGAGCATTATATAGGGTTGCATTAAATGCAACTTCTACATTAGTAATGATATTTAGTTGGGTTATTATTGGATTATGTGGAATTTGTGTTATTTTATCATTAATAAGTGCTTCGATGTTGTTAGGTAATAAAAAGATAAAGATATTGTCTTTAATTAATGTAGTTTTATCTTTAGTTAGTTTAATCTTTTCTATAATATGTGGAGGATTAAATTTAGTTTATATTATCATTCAATTTGTTTTTACATTGCTATTAGGTGTATACGTAACAATTTGCGAAATCAAAAATAAAGATATCGAAGAAGAATTAACTGATGAAAATAAAAAAGAAGTAAGAAATAGTAGTGTTTTTAATGTTATTATATCTGTAATTTCTTTTATTTTATTATTTTCAATATTTTTAATTCCAGTTTGTATTTATGATGGAAAGACATATTATTCTTTAATAAGTGGTTTAAAAGATAATGGTTCTTTAGAATATTTAATCGCATTTGCTGCTTTCTTTATTTTATATGTTTTATTACTTGTTTATTTTGCTAATATTTTAGGTACTTATAAAAATGTAGATAAATCCACAAAAAAGACTAGAACATTAATAATAATGGAGTTTGTTTTAGCAGTAGCATTTTATATCTATTCTATTGTTATTAGCTATTTTGTTAAAAACAATAATAGTGAAGTAACTTCAACATTTTCTATTGGATTTATTCCATTAATAGTAATGGGCTTAATAGCTATTATAAATTCCATTGTTAGTGGAAGATATATTAATACTGATGATGATAAAAAAGAAGACAAAAATAAAGGAACTAAACTTAAAAATAGAATAATTGCATTAGTATTTGTTATTTTATTTTTAGGTTTACTTATTGGATCTTTATTCTCAAATATATTGGTCATTGATTATACATATTCATCAACTACAACTACAGTTACAGTTAATGGTTTAGATGTTTTAAAGAATTATCAAAGCATGGAAACAGGTTATCAAATGCTTGCTTTCTTTATCTATTTAATAATTGTGTTTTCAATTATTGCTTTAGTTGTTTCTTTATCATTATTCTTTAGAAAGAGTAGTTATTTTTATAAATTTAGTTTTGTTTGTGTAATTGTTTCGTTCGCTTTATTACTTGCTTTAAGTTTATTTGGAAAATATTATGAAATTGTTAAAGACATTCAAGTTGATACGATTAAAGATATATTAAAAGATAAAGGGTTAGATGTATCAATTGAATATGAATCCACAGTAAAGAGTCAAACAATGTATTTCGCTATTGGTGGTTTATTATTGTTTATTGTTTTAATTGGATTAAAACCATTCTCAAATAAAGTTAAAGATGATGTTTTAGAAGTTAGTATGAATGGTGAAGAAAATAAAAATGATGATGTTAAACAAGAACCATTAGTAGAAGAAAATAAAGAAGAAAAACCTAAGGAATTAGAAAATGAAACTGGAAATAATATAGATTTTGATCCATGTCCTGCTTTTAGTGAAATTGATTCCTATGAAGAAAGTTATAATTTAAATGTTTTAGAAAGAAAGAATAAGCTATTTGAAAATCCAACATTAGGAGATATTGTTAGATTTGTTGTAGATTATGCTAAGAATTCTAGACTTCATCTTTCTTATCAAGAAGAAGATATAGCTCAATTTGTTGCAGGCTTAGGTTCATCAAGACTTACAATTCTTCAAGGTATGTCTGGAACTGGTAAAACATCTTTACCTAAGATATTTACAGAAGCTTTATTTGGAAATTGTGAAATTATTGAAGTTGAATCATCTTGGAAAGATAAAAACGAATTAATAGGTTTTTATAATGAATTTTCATCTAGATTTACTCCTAAAAAGTTTACACAAGCTTTATATAGAGCTAAATTTATGCCTGAAGTTATCACGTTAATTGTATTAGATGAAATGAACTTATCTAGAATCGAATATTATTTTTCAGATTTCTTATCATTAATGGAAAACGAGGAAGATAAACGTGAATTTAAGATTTTAAATATTCAATTATCTGTTACAAAAGAAGGAGAAGTCATTCAATATAAACAACTCGAAAACGGACATACAATTAAAATACCAACAAATGTTTGGTTTATTGGAACTGCAAATAGAGATGAATCCACTTTTGAAATATCTGATAAAGTTTATGATAGAGCAATGACCATGAATTTTTCAAAACGTGCTCCTAAAGTAAAAGATTTTAAAGATTCATTAGATCAAAGATTTTTAACATATAATGACTTTAAAAATTTAATAGATCAAGCAAGAAATAGTTATAAATTTGATTGTGAAAATAATGAAATTGTTAAAGAAGTTGAAAAAATAGTTGCACCATTTAATATTTCATTTGGTAATCGTATTTTAAATCAAATAGAATCATTTGTTTCAATTTATTGTTCATGTTTTTCAAATCCTAAAAAGAGAGAAAATGAAGCTTTAGAATTAATTTTATTAACTAAAGTTGTTCAAAAATTAGAGACTAAGAGTATTGAAAATAAAGAAGAATTAGTACATAGTTTTGAAAAATTAGGTTTATATAGATGTAGTGAATTCATCTCTAAATTAAATGAGGATATTTAATTTTGATTAATGCTTTAAGATATAAAGATTCTATACGTTTTTTAAAAGAATATAATTTTATAACTTATCCAGAATTTGATTATTATTCTGTTCATAATTTAAATTTATTTTCTTCTTTTGAAGATGTAAATTTAGATGATATAGAGTTAGAAGTTAGTAAGATAGAAAAAGTTTTACCATCTATGAAAAGAATTTTTGCTAAACCTATAATTCATTTAATTGATGAAGAAGAATTAGTAAATGTTGAGTCAGTTAGAAAAATAGATAATAAAACAATAAATCATGCTGCAATGCATTCTGAATATTGGGATAATATTACAGAAAATGGTATAAAACCTATTAAACTATTAACTAATAACTATAGAGATAATTATGCAATTTATGAAAATGTTGTCTTTTGTAGAGCTGTAGATTATGCTTTAAATTTTACTAGACACTATTCTAGATTATTAAAAGATATGATATATACTAATAAAAAATTAGAAATAGATCTTTTAGAAAGAGAAAATCATATGTCATATTACCTTGCTTTAGGAAAACTAGAGACTGGACATTTAAGATCTTTTGCTACATACATTGATGTTGCTTTATCTTTAATTTCTAGAATGGATTTTATAATTAAGATACTTGAATCTAGACTAAATAGACCAATATATAAAAAATGTCATAAAGTCAAAGGAAAATTAAAATTAAGAAAAACTAATATTTTAAGAATGCAAAAAGATTATAGAAATATCTATAAATATATGAAAGATGTATATAAAGATGAAGATGATGATATAACAGATGAAAAGAAAGAGAATGAATATTTATATTTTTGTAAATATTTATTAATATTCTCAATTGGTCATTTTAATTTTCAAGTAGATAAAAGAAAACATATCAATTTTAAAAAATTAAATCTTAATTTTAAATTTAAAAACTATAAGATTAATCTTAGCGATAAAGTAGTAAATGAACAAAACATACTTAAATTAACTTTTAAAAATGATAAAGAATTTACGATGTATCTTTTACCAAGTTTAAATGCTAATAAGAAACTAAAGTGCAAAGTTGAAACACATATATTAACTGATAAATTTGATAGTAATGGTACTTTAGTTTCTATTAATAACATTGATTCATTTAGAAGATTACAACAACTTGTTTTAAAAGGAATGATATATTCAACTAAAAACTTTACTACTTGTCCATTT
>CAYNBG010000025.1:3895-9989 GCA_964395495.1 uncultured Staphylococcaceae bacterium | reverse complement strand
AGTAGATAATCCAGAAAGATATACAACAATACCTGTTACTAAATCAGCAACTTCTGAAGGGAAAACATTTTGAGTCATAAATTTAGCACCTTCACTGATAAATGAGATAAAGAATGACGAGAATATAGTAGCAATAGGATTTATTTGCCCAATAAATGCTACAACTATACCATTCCAAGGGACTCCAGGAAGAGAAGTAGATGTAGTTCCTTCCCATTGAGATATACCACTAAGATAATATAAACCACCACCAAGTCCAGCTAATGCTCCAGCAATTGTCATAGAAAGGATGATATTTCTTTTTTCATTCATACCAGCATATTTTGTGGCGTCTTTATTTAATCCGCTTGCTCTTAATTGAAAACCTAATGTAGTTTTCTTCATG
Organism: uncultured Staphylococcaceae bacterium; assembly: GCA_964395495.1. Lineage (GTDB taxonomy): Bacteria > Bacillota_I > Bacilli_A > RFN20 > CAG-826 > Onthovivens. Next base: position 9,604 of record CAYNBG010000025.1, on the reverse strand, counting down.
ATAAACCATATTAAAATTGCTACGATTAAAGCTATAAAAATAACTATAGATAATTTAGTACCATTACTAAATTCTAATGAAGGTATTTCACCTAATTTACCTGAAATACTATATGTTTTATTGCCTTTTTGAGCATCAAGACAATCTCTTAAATAAGTTTGCCAAGAGTAGTTAACAAAGAATAAACCTATCCAGTTAAGCATAATGCCACCTAAGACTTCACTAACATTAAAGAAAGCTTTAAGTAAACCAGGAATAGCACCCCAAATAGCACCAAATATAATTGACATTAATAAACATAATGTCCAGTGACAATTTAATTGTAAAGCAAATATTAATCCACCAAACATACCTAATACATATTGACCAGCAGCACCAATATTAAACATACCGGTTTTATATGCAAAACATATTGATAAGCCTGCACAAAGTAGTGGAGCAGTTTTCTTTAATATATCAAAGAAACCCTGTGTGCCACTAAATTGTAATCCACCAGTAATCATTACTTGAAATTCATATAATATGTTTTCACATCCATTCGGAATATCGATAATAACTAATACGATAAAGCAAATAAGTAAACTAGCTAAAACACATAAAACAGAAGCTATAAATTTAATAAAACCATCGCTCTTTGTAAAAGGAGCTTTGATTTTCTCTAAGAATTTAGATTTTTCCATAATTATTCTTCCTCCTTAAATTCATAGTCGTTCTTACTACCAGCCATATATAATCCTAATTCTTCTCTAGTAGTAGTTTTTGGATTTAATTCACCAACTATTTGACCTTTAAACATGACTAAGATTCTATCAGCTAAGTCAAATACTTCATCAAGTTCATATGAAACAACTAATATAGCTTTGCCTTCATCTCTTTGTTCAATAATTGCTTTATGGATATTTTCAATAGCACCGATATCTAAGCCTCTTGTAGGTTGAACTAAAATAAGTAAATCTGGATTTCTATCAATTTCTCTTCCTACAATAGCCTTTTGTTGATTACCACCAGACATTCCTCTAACAATTGAATGAGAACCTTGACTTGATCTAATATCATATTTATCAATTAATTCATCACCATGTTTTTTAATAGAGTTTTTATTAATAATAAAATGTCCATGTTTATATTCTTTTTTATAATAATTTTCTAATACTAAGTTATCATCAAGTTCATAGTCTAAGACTAAACCGTGTTTATGTCTATCTTCAGGAACATGAGACATACCTAATTCATTTCTTTTAAATATGGACATTCTTGTAATTTCTTTATCTTTAAAATAGATATTACCAGATTTAATTTTTTCAAGTCCTGTAATACCAAATATAGTATCACTTTGACCATTTCCATCAATTCCAGCAATAACAACAATTTCACCTTCTTTAACGTTAAAAGATATATCATTAACAATGTCTACGCCTTTATGTATTTTATCAGGCATAACTAAATTTCTTACTTTTAATAATGTTTCTCCAATAACTGGATCTTGTTTTTCAGTAGTAAAAGATACTTCTCTACCTACCATTAATCTAGAAAGTTCTTCTTTGTTTGTATCTTTAGTATTTAAAGTAGCTATTAATTCACCTTTCCTTAAAATAGAAACTCTATCTGATACTTTCATAATCTCATCAAGTTTATGCGAGATGAATAATATAGATTTACCTTCTTGAGCTAAATTTTTCATAATTTTTAGTAAGTCATCTATTTCTTGAGGAGTTAAAACAGCAGTAGGTTCATCAAAAATTAAAATATCATTATCTCTATATAACATTTTTAAAATTTCTGTTTTTTGTTGAGCGCCTACAGTAATATCTTCAATTTTAGCATCTAAATCTAAATCAAATTCGTATTTTGTACAAAGTTCTTGTATTTTTTTCTTTGCTTTCTTTAAAGTTAAAAATCCATATTTAGTTGGTTCTTTACCTAAAATTATGTTTTCTAAAACAGTAAAGACCTCAACTAATTTAAAGTGTTGATGAACCATTCCTATACCCAATTCATTTGCTTTTAATGGACCATCTATTTTTTCAACTGAATCTATATATTTTTCTTCATTTGTTGTTTTATCAATGACTTTTTTTCTAACAATAATATTACCTTCATCAGGTTGATAAAGTCCAAAAAGAATACTCATTAAAGTTGATTTACCTGCTCCATTTTCTCCTAGTAGAGCATGTATTTCACCTTTTTTAAGGTTTAAAGTAATATTATTGTTAGCTTTAATTCCAGGAAACGATTTAGTGATGTTATTCATTTGAATAACATATTTATTATCGATATTATCCATATAAGTTTCCCCCATATTTTACAAAAGAGGGCTAGTTAAATAGCCCTCTTAATTAAAGATTAATTTTTGAGCACTACGATTAACAAGTAATTCTATTAGCAGAATTTTGTTTCGTAAGTGACATTTGTTTTTGTTGTTGTAACTGGAGCAGCTGTAACGCTATCGCTAATTTTAACTGTACCAGCTTTAATTGTTTCTACAACAGCTTTATATTCAGCTTGTGTAAATGTTTTAAATCTCCATGAAGTATCTTTTGTAGGTAATTCAACATAGTCTTTCTTTTCTAATTTACCAAATTCACTTTGTAAACCTAAATTATATGATTTACCACCGATATCACTCCATGAATTATTGTAGTAACATTCAAGAGAAGAAGTAACAGCTTGTTTTAAACCTTTTGTAGCTGAAGTTAAGACTTTGTCGCTAACGCTAGCTTGGTCGACGTCAACACCGATCCATGTAGCTGTTGTTTTACTTGCTGATTTAATTCCTTCAACGACTGATTGATAAACTTTACCACCACAAGCAAATACTGTATCCATACCAGCTGTATACCATGATTTCATTTTAGCTGTAGCATCATCTGTAGCTTGGAAAACACCAGCATAATAATATTTAATTGTGACATTTGTATTTAATAAGTTAGCAGCAGCATCAGCACCTTGAATAAAGCCTGTACCAAATCTTTGGACAGCAGGAACTGCCATACCACCACAGAAACCTAAAGATGTATTTCCTTCTTTAACTGCAGCATAACCTGCTAAGAAACCAGAGATTTCCTCTTTGAAAGTCATGCCAACGACATTGCTTTCTGTTTTATATGTAGCGTAATCTTCTGTATGTGGGTTTCCGTCTAATAAGACGAATTTAACATCTGGATATTTAGTTTGAGCTTCATAAACTGGAGTTTCAAATAAGTAGCCAGGGCAAACGATAACTTTAGCGCCTTTTTTAACTGCTTGATCGATAGAAACAAGTCTTGCTGTATTTGTATCTTCTGTTGGTCTATAATAAGCATATGTTTTGCCTTTTTCTTCAGCAAATGCCTTTGTAGCTTCCCAAGCTGTTTGGTTAAAGCTTTCATCATCGATATCGCCAACATCTGTGATTAAAGCGTATTCATAAGTTTTTGCAGAGCTTCCACAGCTAGCTAATCCTGCTAATGATAATAATGCAACTGAAGCTGCGATGATTTTTGTTTTCTTCATGTTATGTATGTCCCCCTTATAAAGAAAATTAGGCCTAGACTTCTTAATCCTGAAACCTAACTATTACCTTAAAAAGGTTAATAAATTGAGGTAGCCCCTAAACTTTGGCTTCAGGCTGGAAGTGATTCACCATTTTGAATCGATATACCTCTAAGTTATATCGCCATATAAATTAACATATTGCATATTAAGATTGTGTTAAGAGTATACAAAATTAAAAAAATTAATTTTATCTTAATAAAAAAATTAATCTTTAAGATTATAATAATCTTAAAAATAAACAACATTATTTTTATAAATGTAATTTTATTTATTATTTAAAAAATAGTGGACATTTAATATGGTTTTTTAATTATTTTTCTTAGCTAGATAATTAGATAATTCAATCATTGAAATATTTATTATTAAGAAAATAATTAAAAATATAGGCATGATCCATATTCCTAATTTCTCTTGTAATATACCAAATAATAAAGGCATAAATGTTGAACCAATATAAGCGCTTGCCATTTGTAAGGAAATAATCGAAGCGCTATATTTTTTACCAAACTTAAGTGGAGCCATATGCATAATAGAAGGGTATATCGGCCCCATTCCTATACCGATAATAATAAATCCTATTATTGGTAAAACAAAATGAATTGAGGATAAAAATACTAATATAATACCAACTAATTCAATTGATACACCTATTCTAATCATGTTTTTATCCCCAAGTTTATTAGTTATAAAACCTGATATTAGTCTTCCTAACATTAGCCCACCAAATATTAATGAACCTAATGATGCGATTGTGTCATTACTTAATCCAGTAGTTGTTCCAGCGAAGTAACTAGAAGTCCATAAAAAACATGTTGCTTCAGCGCTACAATAAGCAAAGAAAGCGATTAAAGTAGTAATGACACCATGTCTAATTATAGAATTTTTAATACCTTCAGATTCTATTTTTTCTTCTTTATTTTCTTCTATATTTTCGTCTTTCTTTTTAACTTTAGTCCATATTGGTAAAGTAATTAAAACTACAATTAAAATACCTATTTGTATATAAGATGTCCAACTATAACCTTCATTCCATCTAGCATATTTAAGTGCTAAAGACATAATATTTGGAGAAATAACTGCACCTATTCCATAGAAACAATGCAAAAAACTCATAACAGATCCAGAATAATTATTAGCTACATAGTTATTTATAGATGCATCAATTGCTCCAGCTCCAAGTCCATAAGGAATAGCAAATAGAAATAGCATCCAATATTTACTACAAAAAGAAAAACCTAATAATCCAATTATCGTTAATGCAATAGAAATTGTAACAATCCATCTGGTATGTAATTTTTTAATTATATATGGACTAATTAATGCAGATATTATAGTCATAAAAGATATTGTCATAGAAACATATCCTGCATAAGAAGAAGGTACATTAAATTCAATTTGCATTGTAGGCCATCCTGATCCAAGTAATGAATCTGGTAAGCCTAAGCTTATGAATACTAAAAAAATTACTACTAATAATAATGATCCCATATCTAAATAATTCTATTACTTTTAAATATTAAATAAAAGTATATCAAGATTAACAAGTAACATTTTATAGACATTTTATTCTTTTTTAAGTAGAATTAAATTAATGAATTGAAAAATAATTGTTTCAATCTAAATATTTAAAAGAGAGGATCATATGAAAAAAAGTTTTGTTGTTTTAAGCACAGTAGCTGTATTAGCACTTGGTGCTGGTGTTGCTAATCTTACTAGCTGTGGTTGTACTGCTCAAAAAGAAACAGGTGTATTAAGTTTTACTTTAACAAGTGATGGCAGTGGTTATGAAGTTTCAAGTTTAAATGATTTTGATGTTGTTGCTGTTAATGTTCCATCGACTTATAACGGAAAACCTGTTACAGGTATTGCAAGAGAAGGATTTGCTAGATATGACAAAGAAATTAAAACATATGCTAAAAATACAGCTTTAAAAGATGTTATTTTGCCTGATAGTGTTGTTAAAATAGGTGGAGAAGCTTTTGCTAACTTTGTCGAGTTAGAAACTCTTACCATTGGTAATAAAAATTTTAAATTTGATGGCCAAGATCAATTTTTTGATTGTAAAAAATTAAGTATTAACTATCCAGGTACAAAAGCTGAATGGGCTGTAAGCACTAATAATAGTGATAGTTGGGCTTATAGAGCAACTGTTAAGGTTATTTGTACTGATGGAGA
>CAYNBG010000025.1:1866-3795 GCA_964395495.1 uncultured Staphylococcaceae bacterium | reverse complement strand
TATAGTAAAAATTGTATAAATATAATAGGAAATATAAATATGAACAAAATAATTAACAAAGAATCAATTAAATATGTTGAAGATAATAAAGTATTAGCGGAAGTAAATTTTCCATTAACTGAAAATAATGTAATTATTATTACTAGAACTTTTGTAGATGATTCTTTAAGAGGTCAAGGGATTGCTAAAAAGTTAATGCTAGATGTTATAGATATAGCAAATAAAAATAATTATAAAATAAAAGCAACATGTTCATATGCTGTTAGTTATTTTAGTAAAAATAATTGCGATTTATATATAAATTAAGAATTAAATTTAAATTTTAATGTGGTAGGTTGATGATCGGAATAAGCAAATCCGTTATCACCTACTTTTAATGTTGTAACACTTTCAACTGTAATATTATTAGATACTATAAAACCATCAACAGTACTAACGTATGTAGTACCTCTTTGCCAAGTAATATCACAATCTCTACAACTTGGTTCGTTATTAGCAGCATAAACTTTAAATCCTTCATCAAAAGCGCATGTTTTAGTATCGCTAAACATAAAACTTAACCAATCGGGCTTAAGTTGTTTAATCATATCTTTGTATGCAAAATTATTTTTGTCATATTGAGTATACATTGGATTATTTGTTAATAAATCATGATTATAATCACCTGCAGCAATAATATAGTTTCCTTTATCAGATTCTTGTTTCATATAAGAATATAATTCTTTAATTTGGGTATCTCTAATTGTTCCGCCTTCATCATAAGCAGACATATGAGAATTAATTAATATAAATTTTTTACCATTATTTAATGATATTTCATTTACTGAAAAACAACGATCTAAATCAAAAAATTTTGAAAAACTATTAGAAATTGTGTATTCAATACGTTTTGACGAATCAATTTTATATTTAGATAATGTAGACAATCCTGCTTTAGATTTTCCATGAGGATCATTGAATGGATAGAATAAATATGCACTATCAAAATTAACAGCAAATGTATTATTATATGTCGACATATTAGTTTCAATTTCGTTTTTTTGATTGATATGATATGAACGATCTGCATCTATATCGACTTCTTGAAGAGCATAAAAATCACTATTTAAACTTTTAATAGTTTCTATTGTTCCATTTGTATTTTTATTTACATCATCATAAGAAATACCTTTACCATATGTTCCTTTTGTAGGAGTACCATCTTCAGCATAACCTGTATCCATAAAAAATGTATATTCAGGAGAGTATGCTCCAAAACCGATATTATAACTTGTTAATGTATATGATTTTGATGAATCTACAACATCGCTATTTTTATTGTTAACATCTAAATCTGTATTACCAATTCTTTTATAAGATAAAAAGACATAAGAAACATATCCACCTACAGTTAATAAAGGAAGGCCAATAGCTATAGCACAAACAATGGCAATTATTTTACCAACTTTTTTCTTTTTACTTTTATTTATATCATTTTCCATATATTTAGTATACACTAAAATTAGAAAAAATTAGACTATTATTTGTAAAATAATATCAATAGAAATATAATTTTATATATGAAGAATAAATCACCATTGATTTTGAGTATCATTACAGTTTTAATTAATGTTTTGTATATTTTATTTTTAGTATTGTTTGTTGTTTTTAATTATGTTCAACCTTATAAGGCTTTATTTATTACTTTTTTAATGTGCGTATTTCATGCTGATTTTAGAATTATGTTATCAACAATTGTAAGATTGTTTAAGAATAAAATTAATATAGATAAAAAACTATATAACATTAATGAAAAAGAGTTTAAAAGATTAGAAAAAATAAAGATTAAAAAACGGAAAGATAAATTCCCTGTTTTATTTAAGTATGAATTTGAAATAAATGATTTATCAAATTATGAATCTATTAAAGAAGTAGTTCAAAACAATATCA
>CAYNBG010000025.1:0-1856 GCA_964395495.1 uncultured Staphylococcaceae bacterium | reverse complement strand
ATGCTTCTTTTTATGTTTGTTTGGAATTGGCTTAGGATTAATGTTTTCTTTAGATGAATGGTGGATTTATTTATTAACATCACTTATCTGTTCGTTTGTTATTGATCTTCCTCCAATTTTAATTCAAAGATATAATAGATATAGATTACAAAAGATAGTTAATATAATTAAAAAATAATATGTTTTTATATATAAACTAATGTTTTTCAACAATTAACATCATTTTGAAGTTTTCAATTGCAGTTAAATAATGTCTACCATTCTTTTTAAACGCAATAGAATCACCTTTTTTTAATGTGTATTCTTTTCCTTCATATCCAACTAATGCTGTTCCTTCTAAAATAGTTACTAAAGCATCACCTGGAGCTCTATGTTCTGATAAACCTGTACCTTTATCAAATGACATTAAAACTACTTTTAATTCATTATTGTTAATTAAATCTGTGTTAACAATACTACATTTATCATAATCAACTAAGTCTGCTAAATTAAATACTTCGTTATCTTTTAATACTTTATTCATTTTTTCATTTCCTCCAATATTAATTTCAAGATATATATTATCACTTATAGAATTAGTTCCTACAAGTGAATGTTTACTGGTTTTTATAATTTGATAAGGATTTAATAGTGTTTTTTTGTTATTTACATCAATTTCTACAATTCCTTTAATATTTAAATATAGTTTTTCATAATCATAGCCTTCAGGAGAAATTGAAGTATCTATTCCGTTTTTAAATAAGAAAATAGATGTACTATTATTAGAAAATATTAATCTACTAATAGTCGATCCATCTCTTATTTTCTCTTCATCAAATCGAAATATCTTTTTATCTATATAGTTCATAGTTAATATTATACCTTAAAGTTGATATTTATGATATTTAACATTTATAATAAATTTAATTAAGTAAGATATTAAGCAAGATTTAAGCAAGATAATGTTTTTTTAAGCTTTATTTGTTATAATTGATAAAGGAGAATTAAAAATGTACAAACCACCTTTTTCAATTACAAATAATATGTTATCAAAAGTTATATCGATAACAGAAAAAATTAGTAAATTAGGAAACTATAATTCTTTAAAAAGAAAGCCTATTCTAAGAAAAAACAATCAAATTAAATCGATTCACTCTTCATTAAAAATTGAGGCGAATTCACTATCTTTAGTTCAGGTTAAAGATGTTATTGAAGGAAAAAAAGTTATTGGATCAGAAAAAGAAATACAAGAAGTAAAAAACGCTTATAAAGCATATGGTTTAATGAAAGAATTTGATGGTTTTAATGAAAAAGATTTATTAAGAGTCCACTCAATTTTAACTAAATTTATTGAAGAAGATGCTGGAAAATATAGAAATCATCCTGAAGGCGTTACAAGTGGTGATAAAGTGATATTTATAGCTCCTCCTGAAAACTTAGTTCCTTCTTTAATGAAGGATTTATTTGAATGGTTAAATGGAGATACTGAAACTCATATTTTAATTAAATCGTGCATATTTCATTATGAATTTGTTTTTATTCATCCGTTTAGTGATGGTAATGGAAGGACTGTAAGATTGTGGCAAAATGTTTTATTAATGAGACGGAATCCGTTGTTTGAATATATACCTATAGAATCACAAATTGAAAAATATCAAAAGGAATATTATGATTCAATAAGTGAATGTAATAGAAATGGAAATTCTAATGTATTTATCGAATTTATGTTAAAAATGATTGATGAGGTACTTGATGAAATTTTGATTAGTAGCGTTAATGAATCTAAAAATATATCAGATCAAGTTAATAAATTATTAAATTGTATGGAATATGATATACCATATTCAGCAAATGAAATAATGAATAGATTAAAAATA
>CAYNBG010000024.1:0-10061 GCA_964395495.1 uncultured Staphylococcaceae bacterium | reverse complement strand
TTTATATAAAAATTAAATACATAAATAAAAAGTCTTGATTGACAAGACTTATTTCTTTAGATTGGTTGCGAGGGCAGGATTTGGACCTGCGACCTCCGGGTTATGAGCCCGACGAGCTACCAGGCTGCTCTACCTCGCGATACATATATCAATAACTCATTTTAACTGGCGGAGAAACGGGGATTCGAACCCCGGCTGGTTACTCGCCACTATCGGTTTTCAAGACCGACCCCTTCAACCACTTGGGTATTTCTCCATTTTGGTGGACTCTACAGGATTCGAACCTGTAACCGATCGGTTATGGGCCGACTGCTCTAACCGTTGCGCTAAGAGTCCGTGGTCCCTGAGGGGGGATTCGAACCCTCGACATACCGGGTATGAGCCGATTGCTCTAACCAACTGAGCTACTCAGGGATTTCTTTTATATTGGTGGACCTTAGGAGAATCGAACTCCTAATCCAAGCTTGCAAAGCTAGTGTTATCCCATTTAACTAAAGGCCCATGCACTAAAAGCGCTTTAATAATATAACATATCTTTATTGATTTATGCAAGTATTATTTTTAATTTTTATAATATTTTGCATAAACCAATAAAATATTAGTTATTAATCTTTAAAAATTCTTTGGTACGAGCTTCCTTAGGATTATTGAATATCTCATCAGGAGTACCGCTTTCTACAACATATCCATTTTCCATGAATATAACTTTATTAGCGACATTTTTAGCAAAATTCATCTCATGAGTAACTACCAACATAGTCATTCCTTCTTCAGCTAACTTTTTCATAACATTTAATACTTCATCAACCATTTCAGGATCTAAAGCGCTAGTAGGTTCATCAAACAATATTACTTCTGGATTCATACATAAAGCTCTAGCAATAGCAACACGTTGTTTTTGACCACCGCTAATCTTACTTACTTTATAATTTGCTCTTTCAATCATACCAACTTTAGTTAATTCTTCTATAGCTTTTTGTTTTGCTTCATTTTTATTTATATGTTTTACTTTTTGTTGAGGCATTATGAAGTTATTTAAAACGGTATAATTATTGAATAAATTAAATTGTTGAAAAACCATTGTAACTTCACTTCTAAATTCATTCATATCAATATGAATATTTTCTTTGTTTGTTTTTTTAATATCTTTAATTGTTTTCTTTAAATCTTGAAGGATTTCAATATATTTTTCTTTTTCAATCGCTAATCTTTCATTCTTTTTATTCTTTAATTGATTAACATTTTCTTTATATCTAGGATTTTTTTTATCTAATAAAGAAATATCATTTTTATATGTAAATGCTATGTCTTTTTTAGCTTGTTTATAAATTCTTTTACATTTTTCAATATGCTTTTCATAATATAAAGTATAGTTACCAATTAATTGATTATGATAATATATTTGACCTTTTGTAGGTGTATCAAGACCTATTAAACATCTTAAAAAAGTAGATTTACCACTACCACTAGGTCCAATAATAGCAACAACATCACCTTTATTAACTTTTAAATTAATATCTTTTAAGACTTTATTATCACCAAAATGTTTAGCTAAATTAACAATATTTAATATCTCTTCCATAACTATTTATCCTCATAAATTTTTGGTTTATAATGCATAAAAATATTGCGTTTAAATATCGTTTTCTTATCTAATTTTAATTCTATCAACTTAACAAGATAATAGAAGATAAGAGTTAAAACTAAATAAATAACAGCAATAATTACATATCCTTCTACAGTAAAATAGTTTTTACCAGTAGCAATAGAAACACTAGCATATAACTCAGTTAAGCCAATAACATTTAAAACGCTACTATCTTTAATATTTACAATTAATTCATTTAATATTGTAGGCAAAGAATTCTTTAATGCTTGAGGCATAATAACAAACGTAATAGCCTTAGAATAAGACATACCTAAAGCTCTACTTGCTTCAAGTTGCCCCTTATCTACTCCATTTAAGCCACTTCTTACAATTTCAGCCATATATGCAGCAGTATTTATTGTAATAACAAATAATCCACAATAAAAAGCGCCATTAAATACACCACTTCCTGCTACATCTGACCAATGAAAAATAGCTTCAGTACCAAAATAAATAATCATTGCCTGAACCATCATAGGAGTTCCCCTAAATACATTTATATATATAGAAACTATTCCTTTTAATAATCTTTTAAAAAATTTAACACACTTATTATCTGTAGAATGTATTTTAATATTTCTAGCTAACGCTAAAAATATACCTAATAATAAGCCGACAAATGTACCAACTAAAGCCAATATTAAAGTAGATAAAATACCACTTAAGAAAGTATTTCCATATTTAGATAATAAATAACCTATACGTTCAAAAAAATTCATTAAATAGATGCTCCGTTAACAATACTTTGGGCAACAGGAAGTTCAGCAGTCATAACATCAGCACTACCATTTTTAACAGCTAAAGCACATGTAGCAAATGTATCTAATGGAGAAAGATGAACAACATTATAAGTTTTAACCCAATCATCAATTACTGAATTTGTAACTGTTGAAACTTGAGAAACAAATTTTTTACCACTAAATTGATCTAAAGAAGTAAAATTTGCCATTTCACTATCTTTTTTAACAACTAAAACAAGTTCACTAGTATAATAAGGATCTGTAAAATCAATAGATAATCTTCTTTCTTCAGTATCTGTCATACCAGCAATAACTAAATTAATACTATTATTTTGTAATGATGGAATTAAAGATTCCCATTCATATTTTTTAATAATTAAATTCATATTTAATATTGATGCTAAATATTTAGCGACTTGAATATCATATCCATCAGCATATTGATTAGTAGTTCCATTAATTGGATATGTATAACTATTAGCTTGTGTTTCTGTCCAGTTAAAAGGAGAATAATTACACTCTAAGCCTATAATTAAATCTTCTTTTGATGAATCGTATGGTGCCGTAGTAATAATTTCTTTTCCTGCTTCGGATTCTACTTCTAATGCAGTAGATCTTTCTGTAGCAGCGCTCATCCAACTATTTCTAGTTTCAGTAGATAAACTAGCTAACGCAGTATTTACTTTATTTTTTAATTCAGTATTTTCTTTTTTAACACCTATAGATACACTTAATTCTTTTTGTGTATCACCTAAAATTGTTTGATCAAAATGAACTATTGTAAGTTCATTACCATTACTTCCACATGAAGTAAGAGTTGCACCACTAGTTAATAAACATACACTAGCAGCTACTAAAATTACTTTCTTTTTCATAAATGTCCTCCGATAAAAAGAAAAGATTGCATCAATCGATGCAATCTTTTTTAAATATTCAGAATGACATCGATAGCGCCTCTACATATTGTAGGAGTCTATAAAGTCTTTCTTCATAGCCCAATCAGCATCAATGTCTTAATACTGTTTCGGCAATCTCACCTTTCACTAATTTCATATGGTACCCCATCCATTAGTTACTAATCTTGATTGCGCCTCTATCAATCTTACGTTTATATATTTTATATGTTATTTAATTTCTGTCAATAGGTAATTATTGAATAATTTTAATTTCGTGTTTAACAACTTTTGTTTCTTCAGCAGCTCTATATCCAACAAAGATACCAGCAAGAATATCGTATTCTGCAGGAATTTCTAAGTATTTGAATAAATCGCCTGTAACCAATATTAATTGACCAACCGAATAAGAAAATACACTTCCTAACCCTAAATCAGTTGCCATTAAACACATATTTTCGATAATTGAACCTGTATCTTGATTAACTAAAGCAATATGTTTTTCTTTATGTAAAACTAAAATTAAATTCTTTGCTCCATAAGAAGGGTCAACACCTCTTTCTTTTTTAATAACTTCAAGTATATGATTTAATTTTTCACCTTTAAGGTTATAAAAAGCTATTTTATCATATGCACCTTTAGCAACAGGAGCATGCATTCCAGCATCCATAATTAAATCTAAATCTTTTTGATCAACTTCTTGATCTTTGTAATGTCTACATGTTCTTCTTTTTAAGTATAATTCTTTAAATTCCATAACTAAGCTCCATCCTCATGTGTATCACAGATATTTTTATGTTTAGAAGAGTATTTCTTTTGATATGTTCTTTCGTTTAACATATCAATATCATCTCTACTAAAATAGCTTCTTCTGTAACGTCTTTTCTTTCTTTCCATATTTCCATTATACAACAATAAAATTTAAACTTAAATTTGAAAGCGCTTTATGTTAAAATATAGACATGATTTTTGATAGAGTAATTTGGTCAAATGGTTTCGATAATCAAATTGAAATAGCGTTTTCAAAATTTTTTGATATGTTACCATCTTTTTTAAAAAATTTAATAGTATCATTTAGTGCATTGAACCAAATTGGATTATTTGCTATAGGTATTTCCGTTATTCTTTTATTTATTAAAAAAACAAGAAAATTAGGAATTGTAATGATTGCTTCTTTAATAATTACTGTTATTTTTGACGATTTAATTTTTAAAAACATATTTAATAGAGCTAGACCTTATGAAGACCCTGAATTATTACCATATTTAGTATCTATTACTAATAATGGTGGAAAGGTATATGAAATAGTACCAACATCATCAAGTTTTCCTAGCGGTCATACTTCTAGTGCATTCTGTATATTTGGAGGATCATTATTCTATTATTTATTTGAAAATAAAGAAGATAGAAAATTTAATTTAAGATTTATGATTTTCTTCTTGGTATACGCAATACTTATGGGATTAACTAGAATTTTATTATCACATCACTATGCTACTGATGTTATAGCTGGTATGATTACTGGAACAATATATGGTTGCGGAGGTTACTTTGCTACAATCGGTTCAATAAAATTATTTAAATATATAAAAGATAAAAAATCTAAAAAGAATCAAGAAAACATATAAAAAAAGGATTTTAAATCCTTTTTTTATTTATTGAATGTAATTGTTAAATTTGCTTTAGAATCACTTAATGAATTAACACTAATATCAAAATTTAATTTATCTTCATCACTACTACTTTCTTGATATTTGTTTAAAGCATTACTTCCTGAAGGCATTAAACTAATATATTTAGATGTTTCATTCATTGAGAAAGTATCTCCTTCAAAATACAAAACATCATCACTTTCTTTATAGTTTCCACCTATTGGATTATGAGTAGAAGAACTATCACTTTCATAATTTTTAGGAAATACAGTTGATAAATACATTGTATTATTACCATATTTTTTATTATTAGAAGATGTATTTGTTAAGTAATTTTCTTTAATTTTATTAGCGTCATTAGTTAAAGTCTTTTTACCATCTACTATATATGATCCTCTTGAATCAATATGAGTAATCTTAATTCCATTTTTAGAATATCCTTTTATATATCTATCTACATTTTTATATGAATTTGTATAATCTTTGTTATTTAAATTAGTTGGAGTTACATACTCAATCATAAAATATTCATCAAAAGCTCCACCATTATAATTATTACCACCAATCAAAATGCAACTACCATCATCTTCAAATGCATTTAAATCGATAGTAACACTATCTTTAATTATTGTAGGTTTTACCCAACCTAACGAATATTTAGAAAATGCGCTATGATCACCAATGTTAAAATCCATCATATCAACATTACCATTAGGACATAAGGTATAATCAGTTGTATTATAATAATCTAATAAACCAAATAAATGACCAGTTTCATGGATATAGGTATGAGCATCAATTCCCGTTGCACCATATCCTTGATTCATAAAATCAAATGTGCACCAAGAAAAATTCATAGCAACGGGATCTTTAATATTAGCAAGTGAATAATTTTTTTCATCCCAATATGTAAATCCCCAATATGTTGAAGAATATTTTGAATCATAACCAGAATAATTAAGATAATTAGGAGCGCTATTTACAATCCAAACCGCATCAATTAATCCATCTTTATCATTATCAAATTTTGTGCAATCATCATTATAAGTTTTTTTATACCAGCTTATAGCTTCATCTATACAATAATATATACCGGAATCACTACTATAATGTCTATCTCTTTCCATATAAATTTCAAGAGGTGTTTTACCTATATCAAACCATGAAGCAACAGTAAAATTAAGATTCAATTTACCATAGCTAGATTTTTCATAAAAACTTTTAACAGATTCAAAATTAGTAGAAGCAGAATCTCCATTAAACATTTTATTAATTCTTTCAAGATTGCTATCAGTAGCATTTTTTTCAAAACCTTTAATAATCATTGGAATGACTAAAACATTTAAATTTCCAGTACTATTTAAACTTGGTAAACAAGCGTTTTTACCTAAATCATAATATGTAAAATTTTTAATATCATAATTGGATGAATCTTTATTTTTAATAGATATTTCATATGTTTTTTCGTTTTTACCTTCAACTTTAAATGTATAAGTTACATTTCCAACATTATTAATTACTGATCCATCATTAACTAAATCTCCATCGCTATTATAAACATAAAAGTCTTTAATAGAGTTACCATTACTAGTTACTTTAAAGTCATCGTAATCAAAAAAATCACCTTCTTTATATTCTTTTAAAAATTCAATATTTAAATCGTTATTATTACATCCACTTATTATTGGTAATAATAAAGACATCGATAATATAAATAATGTTTTTCTTTTCATAAACTACTCTTTTTTATCTTTATTCTTACTTGATAATAAACTAACAACCAAAAGAAATACAGATGTAACAATAAATAAAGCAATAGGAGTAACATATAAATTATTTATAGTATTAGTTTCGTTAATATTTGAAGTAACAGTTAACATTATACAAATAAATACTAATACAAAAGAAATAATCGATGATGGTAATTTTTTATCATTATATATAAGATTAAAATTAATTAAACTTAAAACAAGACATACTCCATATAAACATAATGTTGTTATATAAAAACATGATGCATAAAAATAACTATCATATGCCATATTCGCTTTATCAATATATGTATCAAATGTATTGCTACCAATTCCACAAATTGTCCAAAAACTAATTAAAAAGAATAAAAAGCCTATTCCTAATAACACCTTTAACGAAATTTTTTCTTCGTAATTTATAATTTTAAATATCATCAAAACAATATAATAAAGCGAATACATTATTAATAATGTAACAGTAAATGAACCATTAACTCCAAATACACATAAAGCAATTGTCACTAAAAAGAAATTTATAAAGTTTAAATTATCAAATAATTTATCATGCCCACCTTTAACAACTTTAATTATCGAAAGAGCAAGTATAGCTACACTTAAAGCCATAATTAAAATTATAAAAACATATCCAATGATAAGTCCTTTAATATGAGCATCATATGTCAAACCTTTAAAATTAGAAAAAATATTCCAGTTGTTAGCAAAATAAGAAACTACATTACTATAATTTCTATATGAATTAAATAATCCACTAGTTACACCTGCAAATGGTAAAATAATTCCAAAAGAAGCAATTATTATTCCCATAATTGATGAAACTAAAGATCTAATTTTCTCGCTAATTTTAAAAGTTTTCTTTTCTTTTAAAACTTCTTGACCACAAAATTCACAATATTTAGAATCTTCTGCAATCTCTTTATGACAATTTTTACACTCCATACAACCCCTCTTAATCAACTTTAAACATTTCTTTTAATACATCAACCATCAATTTCATTTGTGTAAGTGATACAAACTCAAATCTTCCATGAGGATTAAAATCACCAACACCTAAATTAGGACAATTAATACCCATATATGTAATAGTAGCTCCATCAGTTCCACCTCTAATTGGAGAATATTTAATTTTCATCTTTTTATTAATATATGCTTTATTTATTAAATCAATAGCAGTTGTATCTTTAATAAACATAGGTTTCATATTTTTATATTCTTCTTTAATTAATACTTCAATATTGGCTTTAGGATATTCTTTTAATATAGTTTCTTTAGCTTTTATTAACATATTTTCTTTTTCTTTTAAAAGATTGTAATCAAAATCTCTAATAATAAAATTCATTGTAGTTGATTCGCAATCACCATTAATTGAGCAAAGATGAATAAATCCTTCATATCCTTTAGTTTTAGCTGGTGTCATATCATTAGGTAATAAAGAAATAAATTCATTTGCTAATAAAGTTGAATTGATCATAATGTTATATGCCATTCCAGGATGTACACCAACTCCATCAATTTTAACTTTAGCACTAGAAGCATAGAAATTTTCATAACTTGCTTCATAAATACTTTCTCCATCAAGAGTAAAAGCTACATTAGCATTAAGTTTTTTACAATCGAAAAACATAGGCCCTTCACCAATTTCTTCATCAGGAGTAAAGCAAACTGCTAAATTATATTTAAATTCGTCTTTATGAGTGATGTAATATGATAAAAATTCAAAAATAATAGCTATACCAGCTTTATCATCTCCGCCTAATAAATGATCTCCATCAGTAACTAATAAATCTTCTCCTACTACTTCATTTAAACAAGGAAATTCGCTTGATTTCATTGTATATTTATCATTTAAAACAATATCTTTTCCATCGTAGTTTTTAATTAATCTAGGATTTTTAATTCCCCCAATTAAAGCGCAAGATGTATCCATATGAGAAATCAAACCAATAGTTTTTTTACTACCATTATCAATATGAGCATATACATAACTATGTTCATCAACATAGCAATCAGTTACACCTAATTCTTTTAAATCTGCTAATAAAACATTAGCAAATTCAGTTTGAATAGAGGAAGATGGATGCGTTCCACTCGTTTCACTACTCATTGTATCGATTGCAATATATTTTTTAAATCTAGTTAAAATATCCATAGTTATTTTTGAAGACCAAATAAGTACATGTTACTAGATTTAATACTAATAACAGCATTTTTAGCTTCTTCTCCTTCTCCACCATTAATTGTTTTATATGTAATTGCTTTATTTAATTTTACAGAAACTTCTGTAGAATTGCTTGTTAATTTATAATTTTTAATTTGTACTTTTGAAGAACTTAAAAAACTATAAGTTGAATCTTTATCACCAGTAGAAATAATAGCTTCACCACTTGTGTATGTATATTTTGAAGCATTATACTCTTCAGTAGTAGAATTAACTACATTAAATTCAATATTACAAATTATCATATAGTCTTTATAATTCGTATTTTTACTTGTGATATCAGCAAAATTAAATAAAGAGACTTTTTCATTATTAACTGTTATTTCTTTATCTTGAACTGTAGAAATATATTTATAATCTTTTGTATGTTCATCTAAAAATAATTCATCAGTAACATCAACATTATTATAAATTAATTTATATTTTGGCGTATTTGCTACAACAACACATAAAGAAACAATACTAGTAATAATTGCAGCACCTCCAAGTGATGAACTTATAATAATAGCTAACTTTTTTCTTTCCATTATATTACCTCTTATTTAATATTATATATTAAATCACATACATATTGTGCATAAATTTTAGCAACATTTATATCATTAACTTTTTCAAATTCATCAAAAAAAGCATTAGAATTAACTTCGCATAAAATTGGTTCATTATTTTTCCCAAATAATATGTCGATACCACAATAATCTAGTTCTAATATTTCACTTGCTTTAATTGCTAATGATAAATATTTTTCATCAGGTTTAAACTTATATCCTTTACCACCAAAACCGACATTACTTCTGAAATCATTATCA
The DNA here is from genome assembly GCA_964395495.1 of uncultured Staphylococcaceae bacterium. Taxonomy (GTDB): domain Bacteria; phylum Bacillota_I; class Bacilli_A; order RFN20; family CAG-826; genus Onthovivens. Next base: position 332 of record CAYNBG010000024.1, on the reverse strand, counting down.
TTTTTTCTTAACATTGTACCAACTACTTTATGATTAACTAAAATTACTCTTAAATCTTTACCAAAGCTTTCTTTTATATATTCTTGAACAATATATGAATCATGTTTATATTTATTCATATAATCTAACAATTCTTTTTCATCATTAATTAAAAATACATTCTTGCCCAAAGATCCATATGAAAGTTTAAAAACCATAGGAAATCCTAGTTCTTTTTTTATATATTCAAAATATTCTTTATTAATTTCACTAGAATTTGAATAGCACAATAAACTAGGAATCGTTTTAGGCATTGCAATATTATTGTTTGATAAATATAAATGAGTTAAAAA
>CAYNBG010000023.1:0-10070 GCA_964395495.1 uncultured Staphylococcaceae bacterium | reverse complement strand
GAGCTTGAATTGTAACATCTAATGCAGTTGTAGGCTCATCACAAATAAGAATATCAGGATTTGCAGTTAACGCAATAGCGATAACAATACGTTGACGCATACCACCTGAAAATTCAAAAGGATATTGTTTAAAACGTTTTTCAGGAAGAGGAATACCAACTTCTCTCATAACATTTAAAGCTAATTTTTTAGCTTCAGACTTTGTAATTTTTGTTTTATTAACAAAATCAGTTTTTGTTTTTTCTATTTCTTTTTCTACATTTTCTTTTGCTAATAATAATTCATCAAATTCTTTATTACCAGTTTCTTTAACTGTATCATCAACAATACTAGCTCTAGCAATACCAGTCAAACCATTATTTTTATCTTTACTCTTATGAGCTTTTTGATAAATCATCTTATCATATTTTTCTTTTTCTTCACTAGATAAAGAAGGAATATATGCATCAATTTTTGATTTGATTTCACTTAATTTAATATTTAAATCTTTTAAAGTAGCATTCTTCTTGTTAACTAATTCTTTATAATAAACTTTATTATCACTTGCAGCAATCTTTTTAGATTGAGCTAAAGCTCTTTTTAATAAAGGTTTTAAATACGCATAATCATGCTTTGTTTCTTTTTCAATATTTTTAATTGTAGCAATTCTATCTTTAATTAATTGTCTAGCATTTTCTTCAGTATAAACAATATCTAATGTAGGTTTTAAAAACTCAATACGTTTTAAAATATTTTGAATTCTAATATCTTTAATATTAATATTGACCTTAATATCTTCATTAATTGGAGCTACTTTAATTTGTTCAATAGTTTTATCTAAATCTTCAATTTCACTTTGAGTTAATGATACTAAATTAACAAAATAATTATTGATTTCCTTACTTATTTTATCACTTTCTTCACTAGTAACATTTTTAATATCATTTTTAACAGCTTTATCAAGTCTTTTAATAAAATCTTTTAATTTAGATATTTCTTCTTTGTTTTTCTTTTGCTCATATTTAAGATTACTTTCTTCATTACGATAAGTAACTAATTCTTTAGCAATTAAATCATTATATCTTTTCTTTAAAACATTTTTATTGATCATTGTAGCTTCAATGATTTGTTTTCCTACTTTCATTATAGGATTTAAACTACTTAAAGGATCTTGGAATATCATTCCAATTTCATGACCTCTAATACGATGAAATTCATCTTCACTAACTCTTACTAAGTCTTCTCCATCATAAAGAATTTGACCACTACTAACAATAGCATTTCCTGGAAGAATACCCATAATAGTTTTACTAGTTACAGATTTTCCTGAACCAGATTCTCCAACAATGCAAAGTGTTTCACCTTTATAAAGGTCAAACGAAACACCTCTAACAGCATAAACCATTCCTGAATCAGACTTAAAATTAACTCTTAGATCTTTTACTTCAAGAATCTTTTTAGCAGTTTTATAATCTATTAATTCATTATTTTCCATAACTAATCACTCCCTTTAAGTGATGGGTTAAATGCATCACGTAGACCATTACCAAATAAATTGAAACAGATCATCAATAAAGCAATGATGATAGCTGGAGTTATCAATGTATATGGATAATATTGCAAATTAGATTGGTTATCAGAAAGAATAATACCAAGTGAATTCATATTCTTTAAACCTAAACCTAAATAAGAAATTGTAGCTTCACTAAATATAACACTAGGAATCATTAAGACACTACTAGTAATAATTGTACCCATCGAGTTAGGCAAAATATGTTTAAAAATAAGTCTTGAATCTCTTGCACCTAATGTTCTACTTGCTAAAATATACTCTCTACCTTTAAATCTATAGAATTGAGTTCTAGTTAAGTTAGATGTAGAAATCCAACCAGTTAAACATAATGCTAATGCAAATGTCCAGAAATTACTTCCCATTAAAAGAATAATTAAAGTCATTAAAACAATCCAAGGAATACCAGATAAGATTTCGGTAAGTCTTTGAATTACCATATCTACCCATCCACCATAATATCCTTCAATAGCACCTAAAACTAAACCAAATGTAAAGCAGACTACAAATGTAAAGACGCCAAGTAATAAACTAGTTCTTAAACCGCTAAACGTAATCTTAAGCATATCTTTACCTGATTTATCTGTACCAAGTAAGAATCGAGGCATACTATCGCCATAACCCATAAATTTATAATAATAAACTGTACAAGTTAAGTTAATAACAGTGACACCAGCTTTTGTTGTTTTAGATTGTGATTCAACAGAAATAATTGGGCAACTATTACTTAATGATTTAAATGAACTTGCGCCGATATCAAAATCGTATTCACATAAAACAGGATAAGATTCATTTCTTGTTGCTTCCTCAGTATCAAGATCAAAATCATAACCCATATATCTATACATTTGAGTACGACCAACATTGATATTTTCTTTTACACCTAACATATTTTCATATGTATCTAATGTAAAAGAACACAATCTAGCTTCACCACGGAATAAGCTATAAGAAGAATATAATCTGTCTAAACTTGTGTTATCCCAAAGATTACTTACATTACCTTTATCGGTAGTAGAATTATATCTAAGCATAATTTCATTTCCTGAATTAAAGCTTAAATCTTGAAAAGCTTTTTGTTCAGTTTCATCATCTGAAGTAATATTTACACTCTTAATATATAAAGATGCATCTGCATTTTCATTTGGTAAAACTTCAAATTCAAATATACAATAATCATAAGCTTCAACTGGAACAGATAATTCATTAAATTTACTCTTTAAATCAATTGTAAAAGTTTTCTCTTCAACTAAAGCATCGCTAGTAAATAAATTATATTCATTTACTTCATCATCTTTACTTAAATATGCATTAACTTTAAATGCAGAATTGCTACCAGTATCATCATCATTAAAATAACCAACTGTAAATGAAAATACTTGACTATTATTTAAATCAATTGGATTTGCATAACTTTGATAATGAGCAGATTCACCTTCTTCTAATGTAGAATTATTTAAAACCTTTACATAGCCACCAATTGTATTTTCACTTGCCTGAGTTGTATAACCGATTGTAGCTTCACTTAAATTTAAAACTGCTCTATAAGAATAACCACTTGGATAATAATAGTTATCTCCAACTGGATTCTTATAATTTGAATTAGCATTTGTTTCTTCTGTTACTTTTTGTGTTGAACAAACAACGTTAGTATATCTTTTTGTACCATCCCAAAATCCTGTACCAGCATCAAATAACTTTGGCTCAAGATATCTAGCTTCAGTATGAGGTGAGTCAGTATCATAAGGAATAGCAACAGGCAAAACAAAACTTAAAATTAATAAAACACCTAAAATAGAAGCAGCAACAACACTACTTTTATTTTTACAAAATCTTTTAAAAGCATCCTTTAAAAATGTTGTAGGTTTTGTTTTAAACTTAACATCATGGATATTTTTATCTTGTTGAACGAATTCAAAATCACTATCTCCTAAATCAATTGTTCTTTGAACATTTCCACTATCTTTATAGGAGTATTTTTCTTTATTTTCTTCCATTATTTTTTAGCCCCCATTCTAATACGTGGATCAATAAATCCATACGATATATCAAGTAAAACGCTAGCTGCTAAACTAATCATAGTAAATACAGCCATATCAGTTAATAAAACGTTGTAATCTTTTAAGTTAATTGAGTCAATAAATAATCTTCCAATTCCAGGAATGCCATATAAAGATTCAAGAATCATAGAACCAGATAAAATACCAATAAATTCGGCAATGATTGAAGGAACAATCGGAACCATGGCATTTCTTAATGCATGACGAATAATTGATTGTCTTCTTGTTAAACCTTTAGTTCTAGCTAAAAGCAAATAATCACTACTCATAACTTCACAAAGTTCAGCACGTGTAAATCTACAATATCCACAAATTGAACCAAATGATAAAGAAATAACTGGAATAATATAACCTAATGCTCTTGTTTTAGCATCGACATTGCTACTTGGCCATTGAGATGGTAACCAAGAATTATTGTAACAAAACCATAAAATAAGAAGGGATATAATGACAAAGCTAGGAACTGAAATAAAAATCATGACTAAAGTAGAAATGATGTGATCGGTCATCTTATTTTTCTTTAAAGCAGCAATAACACCTAAAAGAATACCTAAAGGCACAGAAACAATAACAGAAATGATATTGATTCCCATACTAACAGGAAGTCTAGATGAAATAATACTCATAGCTGAAAAATTAGGTTTAATTGCAGTAGAAGTTCCCCAATCCCAAGCCGTGAAAATATTACCTAACCAATGAAAATATTGTGTAATAATAGGTGCTTTATAAAAATAGACAGTGTTTCCAATACCAACTACACTTTCAGGAGCGACCCATAAAGCATCACCATATTCACTTAATGCAGTTTCAGATTGAATAACATATCCTAAGTTAACTTGTTTTTGATAGAATGCCCATTTAACTGATAACGCACCTGTTGGTTCTGCAAATGGAAGACATTTCATCAATACGAATGTTAATGTCAAAATTGCGAAACAAGTCACAACAGCCAATAACAATCTTTTTAATACATACTTTGCCATGTTTTCCCCTTCAATTTTAATCGCTATATATTATATATTAAATTATAAATAATTTAAATAAAAAAAGATTGGTGATTTTAGTTATTTCACCAATCCTTTAATATTGTTTTTTTAATTAACTATTTAACTCTAAATGAGAATGTAGAAGATGATGTTGTCATCGTTCCTTTTGACTCGATTGTGCAGTTATAGTTAACCATAATTTCTACTGATAAATAATCTTTGTTATTAACAGTAATTTGCTCAGTCTTTGTTGAATTATCAACTGTAAAGCTAGCTGGAACTTTAATTTCAAGTTTAGCAGATTTACTACCTGTAGCAGGTCCAGTAATCACAAAGTCATCATCATCAATTAATGAAGTATATGTACTGCTTGATGTATCACTTGCCTTTTCTTTATAGCCAATTGAAGCAATTGCACCGCTATTTGTTAGTTCAATGACAGCTGTGTCAACGATGTCGACTAATACTGTATATACAACATAATCACCTTTAACTGTTGAACTACGTTTTGTAACTGTAACAGGTGATGAATTAACGATACCTTTATCATCGATAATAGCACCTTTAACACTTGCAGTCCATAATGCATCATATGACCAAACCTTACTATCATATTGTAAGCTTGAATCTGGAATAGATGTATCTGTACCATAATTAAGTGTAAATCCACTTGAGTTATCACTCTTTAAAACTTCTAAGAATTCTAATGGGTTTAATGTGTTACCACTAATGGAACCGAATGCTAAATCAAATTGACCTTGTCTCATCTTGTTATAAACTTCGGTATATTGGCTAGTACCATCAATATTATTAACAGTTAATACAAATTGTCCATTTGAAACGCTAACATCATTACAAGCATCTTCAATGTATTTCTTAAGTTCTGTACCATATTCTTTAGCTTCACCTGTATTCATCCAATTAATATTAATTGTAGCATTACATGGAAGAGTAATTTGACCTTGAGAAACCATTTCATTAATAGCTCTTTTAAATAATAATTTAGCAGCTTCTTTATCATATCCATATGTAGTTGTGTAATCTTCACCATAGAAATTAGTTAAGATATCTTTATGAATTGATGTTTGATTATATGAAGCACTTGTATTATGTTCACTAGCTTCATTTCCTTCTGGATCCCATTGATACGAGTCAGAGAAATAAGCTACTGATGGGTTATTTCCTCTACTTTCAGCATATTCTTTTCTATTGATTGAGAATGAAATAGCATTTAAGAAATTAGAATTGCTCATCCAAGGTTTTACATCCCAATAAGATGATTTACTATTTTGATAAACACTACCTTTTTCGCCAAATAATTTTTCCCAAGTTTCACTATTACAACTATTAATATTAAGTTTGAATGTTGAATCACCAACAGTTTCTCTCTTAGTACCATTTCCAAATGTATCGTTTAATGTATTTTTTGTTAAACTTGCTGTATCTAAATAACCTAATTTAAATTGTTTAACATATAAGTCACTATCTGATGAACTATCAAGCATTGTCATATAGATACCAGGAATATTTTTATATTTTCCAGGTTGAACTGCTTGATAATTATCGTTCTTTTGATAAATGATTGCTTTTGCAGTACCATTAGGATCAAATGTTGCACAAAGATATGGTCCAACAGATAAATATGTATCACAAATATTTGTCCACTTATCACCACCTTTTAAATAATAGGAAGGTTTACCACTATCATCGCTCATTAAATCTAAGAAATCTTGAGGAATAGGAGAAACTAAATTACTTGAAAGATTATATTTAGCATAGAAAGGAGTAGATGAGTTAACTAATGAAAATACTAAGAATTCACCATTTGCATCTTTACCTTTTTTAAGACCAACATTTTTCCAAGCAGATTCATTATATCCATTGCCACTTGCTTGATAATATGAGAATGCACCTTTTAAAGTTCCTGAACTTGTTAAAGAAGTCATATCAGCACCTCTATAGTAGTCATTCTTTTTAGTTAAAATATTTTTATATGCAGTAATATAATCATCAATTGTTACATTTCTATTGTTGAATGAAGCAACTTGAGAATTTGTACTACTTGTTGAATATTTAACACCGCCATCTTCGCCAGTTTTTACATAGATTTTATAGTTGCTAAACATTCCACTTCCACTATTTGGATCAAGTTCATGCACTTTACTATTATCAACTGTACCATCATCATCATAATAACCATTATCAAGTGAAACTGGAATAGGATTTCCTGTCTTATTTGCATCCAATAAACCTGTCATTGTTGATGTGTCTTTAGCTAATAAATTAACCCATTCATAACCATCTTTTGTATCGTTAAGTTGAGTTCCATATAAACCTGAAGAAATATAACCATATAAATCTGCTGTAACACTACCTTGATCATCTAAATAACAAAGGTTTGTTGCACCAGTACCAATTGCTGAATGGTAATAATCTTTATATTCGCTTCCCCAAGATTCGCTTGATGTAACTTCATATACATTTCCAGTTTTTTCATCAAAACCATAATTCTTTCCATCATTACTATTTAAATCACCATCACTTAATACACCAAAACCAAATCCTGGAATATATTGTTCATTCTTTGTAGGAATTGTAATACGCTTTGAAGTGACCATCTTACCACCATTTTCAAATAATGTTAAACCAGTTAAATGGTTATTAATAGCGTAATCTTCAAGTTTTCCTAAAATTTCAAGTTTATCATAATAGCTACCTGCTGCATAACTTACAACACCAGTAGCTGTTCTTGCTGGGTTAACTGTAAATGTAACTGTTTTAGTTTTTGTTACTCCTTCACCAACATTTGTACAAGTAACTGTTAAAGTAACTGTTTGAGCTTCACCACCTCTTTCAACACCAGTAAATGAACATTCTCCGTTTAAAGAAACTGTCATTAATGATTCATCGCTTGATTCATATTCAAATGTTCCAACAAATGAACTATCGTTATTTGCATTTTTAGTAGCTTTTCCTGTAACAGTTGCTGTTTCGTTAGCATAAACATCAATAGGTGCTGTTGGATCATCTTTATCATTTAATCCGTTTTGACTAACAGTGACTTTCCAAGCTGTAACATAGTTTTGTTTTACTGGTTTATCAGTATCTCCTCCACCACAACTATTTAAAGTTACTGAAAGTGGTACAGCAGCTAAACTTATTGCACATAAAGCGACTACTAAACCTTTATTCTTTTTCATACCTTTAATCCTCCTATAATTTAATCCTTCATATTAAACACAATTTGGAAATATATACTAATGTATATATTTTACAAGCAAAAAATTAAAATCTTAATAAAAAATTAATATCTTTATTTTTAATGGTTACAAATTATTATTAATTGTAACATTAATTTATTGAAATTATATAAACAATAATTAAAGCAATAACAAATACTAAAGAAGAAAACAAATATCCTAAATAATAATGTGATTTCCCGTGTCTTTCTACTTTTTTTATCTCGTTATATTCATGCAAATCCTTATATTTTCTTGTAGCATTTTTACTAAATATGGTCGACATAGATGAAAAACCATAAACAATAAAATTTAAGAAACCATAAAGATACATAAAAGCAAATAAAGTAAAAACTAAGCCAATAACTGTACTAATTGTTAATCCATTTAATCCAGCTATTAAACTCATCTGCATCCCGCTAGATAAAAAATAAACTAATAAAGTAATAGTAGTCAATATTGCTCCAAGAACAAAAAACCTTATTAAATATGGCACAAAATACCTAAATGTAATTACTTTTTCTTGTTTCATAATTTCTAAAAATAAAGAGCCCTTGTAGGGCTCTAATATTTTACCAACTTTACTAATTATTTAGTAGAAGTTTTTTTCTTTTTACGAATGATAAGAGTTGCGGCAATAGCTCCTCCAAGTGCAATAACACCAACAGGAATTCCGATTGCCATACCTAATATCGCTCCCATATTTTTTTCTTCAGTAGGAACTATACCACTGCCTTTTTTATATTTAATAGTAAATTCTCTACCACTAGTTTCAAATGAGATAGTTGATTTTTCAGTAATCTTAGTTACTAATTCATTACCACTCTTATCTAAAACAACAATATTATCAGGATCAACAGCATCTTTAACACTTAATGAAACTTTATAAATTCCAAAATCACTTTCACTAATTGTTTTACCTTGATAATCATAAGGAGTTACTTTATATGTTCTATTAAAATCATATTCACTATCTTCGTTATCAGTTGCAGTAACTCTAAATTGAGAACCTGGAACTAATACTGTAGATTCAATTAATAAATCAAATTTAGTATCATCGTTAAGATAGAACATGTCAAATATCTTATTACCACTACCATCAGTAATATCAACACTTACTTTACCACTAGCATCATTTTCTAATGCGTCTTTAAGTTTAAAGTCGATGTAATATCCTTCAGCATATTGTTTAATATCACAATTTGTAACACCACCATTAACAGCAACAACTGTAGAACCTGTACTTGATGTTCTAGTCATATATGTTTCTTTGTATTTAAGTCTTACATATTGTTCACCATCTTTTTCTATATATGTTTTTGATTGAAGTGATGGAGCAAGTGAATCAATGACTAAATTGTATGTCATAGATTGTGTCGTATGAGTTCCCATAAGTTTAAAGTTAATTGTGATTGTATAATTACCATCAACTAATTTTAAGTTCTTATTATTTGCTTGATATAAAGGAATATATGCACTTGCCTTATGACAAATAACACCACTATTTACATAGTTACTTGATACATGTGATTTATATAAGTAATTTGTACCAGTAATACTGTCTTTAAATGAACTATCTCCAACAGTATTAACTACTTTACCACTACTATCTTTGATAACAATTGAGTTAGATTCAATACTTCTTAAAACAAATGCTTGTAAGTATAAAACTTCACTATCAGTACCACCAGCATAAATTGTATTAGTTTCTTTATTATAAGTTACAACTCTAGCAGCATTTTTAACATTACCTTTATTATATAAGATATCACTACTTGCTTTTAATGAATAATATGTATCATAATCCATACCACAAATAGTAGAACTTACATCCATCTTAGTTAAAGATAATGATGTATTTTTACCAACATAATTAACTAAGTCTGATGGATAGAAAATTGTATCTCCATTTTCATCTACTGAATCTCTTGTAAAATCAAATTCTTCAATAGCATCAGCTTCAGCATAATCTCCATAAAATCCCATATAAGGAATTGATAAATCAACATCTTCACCATCAACAGCAGTTAAAGTAATATAACCTTCGATATATGTACCACTTTCAAATACATCATCAATAGCTTTCTTTTCTTCTTCACTTAATGAATCTTCAACAGAGATTGTTGTAGTTCCATTAGCTTTAACAGTGACTGTAGCTAATTCTTTTTCATGAATTACTTCATCTTTAGTTGTTTGGAAAGTATGATCTTCAAATTCGTAATCTGCTGTACGAGTT
>CAYNBG010000022.1:0-10095 GCA_964395495.1 uncultured Staphylococcaceae bacterium | reverse complement strand
AGCTTCATATTTAACTTCTTTTGCTAACTTTGAATAATTATATTCTTTATTAGCATCAACAATTTCACCATCTTTTAAATCACCAAATAATATAGGACCATTGTTAGACCAATTCCATGTTGCATCTGTTGGAATAATTATAGTTTTATTGTCTTTAGTTATTATTTCAATTTGTGCTAATAATCTAGTTATTTTTCCATAAGTATTTAATCTACCTTTAGCACCACTAGAACCTCTATAATATCCATCAGCAAGTTCAATAACTATATCATTTTCTCCATTTTTTAATAAATTAGTTATATCGTATGTTTGATATTGTAATCTAATTCTTGGATCGGTAAATCCTGGAGCAAATATAAAATCACCTACTCTTTCATTATTAATTTTAGCTTCATATATTCCACAAGCTGTAATATATAATCTTGCTTTAATAACATCATTTGCATTAAAAGATTTTTTAAATGAATCAACAGGATATCTTTGGTTTTTATTAACACGATAATTTCCACTGATCCATTTAGCTTTCCAATCATTTTTATTTAATAATCCTATTTCAAAGAAAGCAGTTTCAGATACTTCACTTTCTTTATCGCTTTCATCAAATAATATAACATTCCAATAGACTCTATCTTTAGACTTTAACTTAATAGGTAATATAGCTCTAGTTGAAGAAGAATCAATTTTTCCACTATCATAGACTACTTTATCATCAATTTTAGCAATAATTCTATAAGCTTTTTGTTTAATTCCTGAATCACAATTCCGTAAAAGAAGTGGTTTTTTAATATCAATTCCAATAGGATTAACTAAATATTCAGTTTTAAGATTAATGGCTTTCATTTGATTTTAACTCCTTATTTTTAATCTCTAATTGAATCTTAGCTCTATATCTTTCTCCAGCTTCTAATTCCTTTTGCCATTTTTCTTCAAACTTAGCGGCTTTAGCTTTATCTTTTTCTTCTTTAGCAATACGTTTTTCATAAGACATACTTGCTAATTTTTGTTCTTCTTTTTCTTTTGCTTTTTGTTTAGCTAACATTTGTTTATTTTCTTGAGCTTCTTTTTTAGCTTTACTTTTATTTTCTTTTTCTTCTTTCTTTGCATTATGCTTAGCTAGCTCTTCTTCAAAATTAAGATGTTTCTTTTCACATTTTACTTTTAAAGATTCAATAAATGCTTCTTCATTTTCAATTAAATATTTTTCTTCATCTAATTTAGCTTTAACTTCAGGAGCAACCCATTCTTCACCTTTTTCTTCACATTCTTTCTTTTGATATTCTCTAATTTTTTCTTGTTTTCTTCCAATTGTTTTTTCAACATTTAAGAACAATAATAAAACAGCTAAAGCAATACCAGTAATTGTTTCTAAACCAACAAAGGCAAATGTTATAACGTTTTTACATAATTCAGTTTGTTCTGCAGCAACGGTAACTCCATCAACTAAGCTTGGAGCAATATAACCAGATGATGATAACATAGCATTAAATACAGATGTAGCAACACCAACAGTTGCAACAGCAATAATATTATAAATTGACATAGCAGTACCATCACATCTTACACCACTCTTCCATTCAAGATGATCAAGACCATCTGCAAATAGAGCCATAAAAACATAAGCGCAAGGTAAACCACCTATATTCTTAATAAATTGTCCAACTAAAACAACATATAGATTAGTAGGGAATAACCAGCATATTCCTGATCCAAGAGCATACAATAAGAATCCAAACATTGTAATATTTCTTTTACCAAACTTCTTAGCTAATGGCCAAACTACAAATATACCAATACCCATTGGAATACCACCAAGCACAGAAACTAATGTTTGAGTAATTCCATCATTATATGTACCTAAAACATAGTTACAATAATATATTAAACCTAAATTCTTTAAAGATGATCCAATAGTATAAATTAAGAAATAAACAAACATAATAATCATATATTTATCACTTAAAACTATCTTTAATTGAGTTAAGAATGGTACTTTCTTTTCTTCTTTATCTAAGCCTTCTTCTGTAACTCTTTCTTTTGTAAAATAATATTCAAGTAATGTTAAAGGAAGTGTGATAATTGAAAGAATTCCCATAACTAAAATCCATTTAGTTTTATCAACACCAAGTGATGGCATAATAACCATAGGGAAAACTAAAGCAACAACTATACCACTCATCATAATAGTGGAAATTTGATTAAATACAGATAAGCCACCTCTTTGAATGGTATTTCTTGTTGATAAAGGAACCATTAAGTTGTGTGACATATTATAAATTGTATAAGCAAATGAATAGAATAAATTATAAGAAACTATAACCCATATTACTTGAACTGTTTCATTGCTAGAAGGAACAGTAAATAATAAAACACCAGTTACAGCTACTAATATTGCGGATAATAAGATCCAAGGTCTAGCTTTACCTTGTTTAGTCTTAGTTCTATCAATTATATAACCCATAATAACATTAGTAGTTGCATCTATTATTTTAGATACCAATGGGAATATAACTAAAAATAAACCACCCCAAATATTAGACATATTTAAAACGTCAGTATAGTAAACATTTAAATACGACGATAATACAGCATTTAAAAGCAATGCTCCACAAGGTCCAATTAAATAGCCTAACCATTTTTCTTTTCCAGTAACATTTTGAGAATGAATTCTACTATTAAATATTCTGCTACCAAGTTTAAGATTATTTTCCATTTTTATTCTCCTTAATATTTGTATATTTAGGTAATACATCTACTTTAATTGGGGATGTAAAATCCTTAATTCCTTTAATAAGATGACCATTAGATAGATCAACAAAGCCTTTTGCAAAATGATAAGGCATACTTTTTCCAGCAGACATTGACATAGTTATTATTGAATTACTTTCTAAAATTCTTTTTAAAAACATTGCACCTTTAATTTTGTTGTCTTTTTCTATGCCTTCTTTTAATTTAAGTGCTTTTTTCATATCCTTTTTAGCAACATTTAATACAGCATTAAATAATATTTTACCCATGAATGTAGATTTTAAATCTGTAAATCTGCTTTCTAATGTAATAGGTTTAATTTTGTCTTTAACTGGTATTTTGACACCACTCATTAAAACAAAATCATTATCTGTTACATCTAATAATTTATTTTCATATAAATCATTTATATTTTGATTATATGGAGATTTATTATTTTCGCCTTTTATAAATATATGATTAGATAATTCAGTTTTAATAGAAGAAGATGAAACATTAAATACATATTCTCCTTCTTCTAAAATAAATCTATTTTCTTTAATATTAAAATAAGATAAATCATTCTTTAAAATAGTTATACTAACTTCACTTTCTTCGTTAGGTTTTAAATATACTTTAGTAAATCCCTTTAAAGATTGAACCTCTTTAAATAAGCTACTTCCAATAGATTTAACATATAATTGAGCAACTTCTCCTCCATAATATTTACCAATATTTTTAATTTTAAATGAACATACAATTTCATTATCTTTTTCCAATATGTTTAAAGAAGAATATTCAAATTTTGTATAAGACAAACCATATCCAAATGGATAAGCTACTTCTTTATTGAATTTTTGATAGTATCTATATCCTACATAAATAGATTCTTTGTATACTTCTATTTTTTCTTTAGAAAATTTATCACCAAATGGTACATCACTATATGAAATAGGCCATGTCTCAGCTAGTTTTCCACTAGGATTTACTTCACCAAATAATAATTTTCTAGTTACTTCTCCACCAACTTGACCTGGAAGATACATATTTAATATTGCATCAACATCATTTCTAAATGGTAATTCAATTGGAGATCCACCAAATAAAACAACAACTATTTTTTTATTTAATTTAATAATCTTATTTATAACTGCTAATTGATTAGCTGGTAAAGACATATTATCTCTATCTCCACCTTCAGATTCAACATAATCTGTTAAACCTAAAAATACTAAAATAGTATTAAAATCCTTACTCTTTTTATCAATTTCTTCTAATAAATCATTATCAGGCTCTAATCTATTTTCCTTATATCCTTTGATGTATTCATAATTGACATTAGCATTATCAAAAGCGTTCTTTGGTGTAACTAAATTAAAAGGATTAATCATTGAAGAACCCGAACCTTGATAACGCATCCTATCAAATAATTCGCCTACTACTAAATATTTTTCGTCTTTATTAAGTGGTAAAATATCTTCATTTTTAAGCAATACTGCTGAATCTAAAGCAACTTCTTCAGCTATTTTATTGTTAATGTTAAAATCAATTTTTTCTATAACTTGATTTTCATGTTTTTTAATTAAATTTAAAACATTTTTAACAGCATTATCTAAATCTACAATATCTAATTTCTTTTCGTTAATAGCATCAATAATCCATCTTCTACAAACGTCAGTATCTCCAGGCATTTCAAGATCTAATGTTGATTTTAACATCTCAACTCTATCATGGGTTGCACCCCAATCAGTCATAATAACCCCATTAAATCCCCATTCTTTTCTTAAAACATCATCTAATAACCATTTATTTTGACAAGAATAAACTCCGTTAATTTTATTATATGAACACATAACAGAATCGGGTTTTCCTTCTTTTAGAGCAATTTCAAAAGATTTTAAATATATTTCTCTAATCGCTCTATTATCAACAATACTATTTCCCATAAAACGATAGTTTTCTTGATTATTTAAAGCAAAATGTTTTAAACATGCAGAAATATTATTATCTTGTAATCCTCTAATTTCAGCTCCAGCCATTTTTCCAGATAATAAAGGATCTTCACTAAAATATTCAAAATTTCTTCCACCTAATGGATTTCTTTTTATATTAGCACCAGGTCCTAAAACAACATTAACACCATAATGTTTTGCTTCCTTAGCAATTCCTTCACCTATTTTATATGAATTTAATGGATTCCAACTACATGCAACAGTTGCAGCTGTTGGAAATGATGTAGCAGGTTCACTTCCAGTAACTCCATTATCGCCACTATTATTTTGAACTCTTAATCCATGAGGACCATCAGACATCCTAATTGAAGGAATACCTAAATATGGTATTGGATTTGTATACATAAAATCTGTGCCGCTAACTAATGCTGCTTTTTCTTCTACTGTAAGTTTTTTTAATAAATTAGATATGTCATCCATAATATTTCCCTATAATAAAAAAATTATAACATACTAGCTTAATATTATTTTGCATAATTGTTCGTTTTTAGATATAATTGTTTTATACAAATATGAAATTAGAAGATATAAAGTATTTATGCTCAACAACTGGTAATCTCACTGGGCTTCCTATAAGAATTTATAAAAATAAGGAAGAAATCTTTTATTATTCCTTAGTAGAATTTGTTAAAGATCCAATAAATCCATATAAAGATGAAATATTAAAATTAACGAATCATGTCGCTTATTTTACTACACCAATGTTTCATTATTATGGTATTATAAACACTAATCAATATCAAATAGTAATTGGTCCATCTACTCAATTAAAAGATAATAAAGAACAATTAAAGCAATTAGCTTTTGATTGTAATGTTAATCACGAGGATATAAATAAATTTATTGATGCTATGGATGCATTAATTAAGATGCCTTTAAATAGCATTTTACAAACTCTATGTTCAATAAACTTTGTTTTAAACAAAGAAAAATTATCATTAGCAGATTTAACAATTTATGAAAATGAACAAGCAAAAATCTCTGATCAAATAAATAAAGACGAAATTGAAAAAAATTATGATGATTTAAGCAATACAATTAGTTCTACACATAATACTTTTACTCTTGAAGAAACAATTATGAATTTTGTTTCTCATGGAGATGTTAGTGCATTAAAAGAATGGACAAAAAGTGCTCCTGCTGTTGCTCCTGGAATTCTTTCTAGTGACGCATTAAGGCAAATTAAAAACACTTTTATTGTCACTACTACATTAGTATCAAGAGCAGCAATTAAAGGTGGAATTGATGTAAATGACGCATTAGCATTATCAGATGCCTACATCCAAAAATGTGAATTATTATTAGAAGCAGATAAAATTACAAATCTTCAATTTCATATGGTTTTAGATTATACAGAAAGAGTTGAAAAAATAAGAATTGGAAAAAATCCATCAAAGTTTTTTAAAGATATTTCTAACTATGTTCAAAAACATCTTTCTGAACCAGTTAATGTCAAAAAAATGGCTAAAGAATTATATTTTTCTAGAACTCACTTAGCTACTAAATTTAAAAAAGAAACAGGAATTACTTTAACAGATTTTATAATTAATGAGAAAATTAACGAATCAAAAAGGCTATTAAGATACTCGGATAAACCAATATCTTCAATAGCCTTATATTTAGGTTTTTCTTCTCAATCACATTTTTCTAATGCATTTAGGAAATATACTAATACATCTCCTGCTGAATATAGAAAAACACATAAGAAATAATATAGTTTTTAATAAATTATTCTACTTTTAAAGTAAACCATAATTTATCATCTTCAAAATATTTTACTTTTAAAGTACCTTTATTTGTATTACAAACTGATTGATATGCTGAGTGCCAATCCTTTCCATCATCTCTTCTTTGTTCAATTGACTTAGCTAAAACTTTTTTACCATCTTCTCTCATATAATTTAATATAAGTTCTTTATTTTCTTCTTTAAAAGCTTCTTCAGTAGATAAATATCCACCAAAATCTTTAAATGCTACAGGATCAATTCCAGGTAATTCACCACGAACATCAAATGGACATGTATCAGGATCAAAATTTCTTCCATATTTAACTTTATCAATTAAATTCTTCATATCTTCTTCAGTTTTACATTCATCAATATGAGGTTCAATAGTTTCGTATCTTCCTTTTCCTAAACCTATAATTGCTCTATCTTTATATTCTTTATTAATATAGAAATTTGTTTGACAATGAGCATAATCATTCCAAATTAATTTATTATCACATAATTCTAATACACCATAATGTCCTGTTTTATCTGCCATAAAAATAGCTGCACCCCATTTAATAGGTCCATGAGCAACACCATAAACATTTACAGTATTAGCAAGTTCAACGGCTTCATTAACATTATTAGCTCTTTCGCCTAAAAATCTAATTAAAGCAGCCATAGACATTGAGTATTCTGCTCCAGGTTTAGTTCCGGTATTATCTTTAATACCAGTTATTTCTGGTTGACTTGGTCTCATATTCCCTTCAAGATATAAGCCTTTTTCATTTAATATATCTGTAGTAAAAAATAATGTATGATAAGCATCATCTTCACTAACTCCTTTTTCTACAACAACTTTAAAATCGTCACCATAAAATGGAGAATAAGATACACCAACTGTTTTATTAAAACCTTTAACTGCAGTTCTTACAACATAGCCTGGCTTATGAGAATAGTTTAAGTCCATAGATCTTGCTACAACTGTATCTCCATTTGGTAATACCTTACAGCAAGCACTACAACCCCAATTTCCAAACATCTTTTTATCTAGTTCCATACCTTTTTTATAGTCGATACTAGTAAATACAGGAAGTTCAACGACATAATCACCTAAAACTTTTACTTTTAAATTCATTTTTATGCTCCTATTTAATTTAACATTATAATTATAAATCTGTTTATAAATTTATTCATTATATTTAATTTTTAAATTCTTTGTTGCCATCAGAAAACGACATATTTTGTTCTAAATTATTGTATTTTGTATTATATGTTGCTTCTGTAGGAAAACCGACTTTACCTATTGCTTTTGTATCTACATAAGTTCTTGTATGTTTAAAATAATTATCTATTGGTTCGTAACTAATTGATGTTTTATCTGATATTACATTTTCTTTTAAACATAGATCTGTTACTTCGTGAAGTAACATTGCACCTCTAGTTAATGAAGTTGTAACATCGTAAACTTTACCAGTCTTTAAATTATCTTTTATAGCAATTAATGTACCTAAAGCCAATACAAATCCAGGAATATAATCAAGTGGAACACCATTTAAATTTACTGGATTTTCTTTACTACCATTTCTTATTGATAAACCAGTTATATCTTCAGCTAAAGGAGCCCATCCTGGTCTATCTTTCCAAACAGTATCAGAAAAGCACATTAAATTTGAATAAATTACATTTGGATTTATCTTTCTTATTTCTTCTAATGATAATCCAAACTTATCAAAACAACCATTTTGATAAGAATAAGTAATGACATTTGCTTCTTTAATTAATTCTTTGATTCTTGCTAAATCTTCTTTTTTATTTAAATCTAATTGAATAGAATCTTTACCTGCCCATCCATCAAGTTCAAGCATTGCTTGTTCTTGTTCTTTATATTTTCCTCTTCTAACTAAAAGAATATCTGCACCATATTCTGCTAAAATCCTTGAACATGCTGGACCTGCAATTATATGTGTTAAATCTAATACTTTAATGCCTGTTAATGGTCCTTTATCTAATGAAGAAGGTAGTTCTATTTTATGATTACTAGTTTCGTTAAATCTAATTAAAGGCATCTCTTTAACAGCTTTACCTACTTCAGTATTTTCCCATTCTTCTCTGGATCTTAAAACACAAGCACAAGCTCCGCAATTAAAAGCTAACTCTTCTAATTCTTTACTATTCCATTTGGCAACTTCTTTTTTAAGATACTTTTTATCTTTACTCATACTCATCAATGTAAACTTATCATATGGTTTATTTAACTTCATTGCTTCAACTAATTTCTTTTGTTGAGATTGATAATATGTATGAAATGAAATATATCTATTATCTTTTGTTTTGTATTTATAAAAAGAACCATTTATTGCATTATCTACTCTAATCGCAGATGATAATCTAGTCTTTTTAAATTCTTTATCATAATAATTTGCCATATATAATCTAATAGCTTGTAAACCTGCGTAAGAAATATCACAATAAATCTTATCATTTTTTATTATATCTCCTCTTAATTCACCAATTTCAGTAGCTACATTACTACATAGTGATAAAACAGCAGCAATTACACTACTTTGTAAGACTTTTTCATCAATAAATAATTTATCTACTGCTTTCTTTCTTAACTTAGCTAAAACAATAGCAATTACATTAGGAAAAGGATTTTCTTTTAAATAATTCTTTTTAAACTCTTTTTCATCTTTATCATTTACTATAAAAGTAACTGGTAATTTGCTATTAATATTTAATAAATTAGATAGATAATCATATACTATTTGAGCTTGTTGAGCTTTTTTAGTTAATACTTCTTTAGTAGACATAATATTTTCTCCTTATGTATTTTTATAATTTAATTTTAACATATTTATATATATTTATATATAAAATATTGTAAAATTAATAGGGTTAAGGAGGCTATTTATGGGATATTGTAAAGCTTTTGATGAATTGCCACTTCTTGTTAATATTATTCTTGCTATATTTGCTCCAATTGTACATTTTATTTATGCTGTTATACTTGATGGAACTCAAAATAAACCGATTAGTTTAATATTGGATATTATTTCATTTGTTTGTTTTGGTATAGTTTTCTATGTATTAAATTTAGTATTTATAATCGCTAAAAAAGAAATATTCGCTTTCTCTAAATTAAATATTAACTAACAAAAAATGCTAATTTAATTAGCATTTTTTAATATTCAACAAAATTACCTTTAGTTTTTTTAGCTTTATAAAGTTTAGTATCAGCATTTCTATATAATATATCAAATGTAGAATAATCTTCACCATTATATATAACTAAACCCATAGATATAGTCATACGATAAGTATCATCAGTTGATAATCTTATTTTATCAATTTCATTAAATAAATTATTAATTGTATCTTTAGCTTCTTCATAATTTTTAAAACGAGTTGAATATATAGCGAATTCATCACCTCCAAGCCTCATAACAATATCATCTTTAGAGAAAGAATCTTTTAAGACTTTTGATATTTTAATAATTGCTTCATCGCCAATTAAATGACCATAAGTATCATTAATTGTCTTAAATTTATCAATATCTAAAACCGCAAATACACCAGCTTTTCTTTCGTTAATATTTCGATCTATCATCATTTCTCCAGCATATCTATTAGATAATTTAGATAAACCA
>CAYNBG010000021.1:0-10123 GCA_964395495.1 uncultured Staphylococcaceae bacterium | reverse complement strand
ATGAGTAAAGTAACTGCTGCATTATCATTCTATTCAAGAAAAATTGCTTAATTTTATTAAATATTAAATAAATACTTTAATTTTTAACTAAAATATAATAAAATACTTCTAAGGTCGATTTAGAAGTATTTTTTATTTTAGGAGAAAAATTAAAATGAGTGATAAAAATAAAAAGATATTATATATTTCATTATTTGCTTTAGATATCGCTTTAACTATTGCTTTATTTATCATATCTATTATTATGTTAGCTACTATGCCTAAAGATAGTGTTGAATTAGCTAATGCTACTGGT
Source organism: uncultured Staphylococcaceae bacterium (assembly GCA_964395495.1). Taxonomy (GTDB): domain Bacteria; phylum Bacillota_I; class Bacilli_A; order RFN20; family CAG-826; genus Onthovivens. Next base: position 9,828 of record CAYNBG010000021.1, on the reverse strand, counting down.
TTTATAGGATATCTTCAAAAGAATCCAACAGTATTCTTAGTAAGTGTAGTATTACCATTATTTATATTATTAGGTGTTAATATATATGTAATGATATGGTATGTAAGAAAACAAAATAAAGCTAAGAAAGTAGAAGTAAGTGATCTTAGTGATGAAGATAAAGCTAAATTAAGAGCAGAACTCATGAAAGATCTTCAAAATGAAGATACATCTAATAAAGAAGATAAAAAAGAATAACAAGTAATATTTAAAAGGAATCATTAAATTGATTCCTTTTTTAATTACTTTGTATTCTTTTTATAGATATATATCTATAAGATATAAAATTTTAGTTGCATTTTAAAATTATTGTGTTATTATTATACACGTAAAAGGCAAAGCTATAGTGATATAGCGACGCAAAACTAGAGGGACTTAAACGGAAAATGAAAAGTTAGCCAGTTGCCATTCGGTAGTTATTAAAGGAAATTAATTATTTGATAGGTAATTGGTTTTTTATTTAATAATATATCTTAGGACTTACAAATTTTATTACATATTTAATGAATTTAATCGCACAAATGGATTTTTTAAATATACATTATTTAAAAAGGTTTTAATATGGTTGATTTAACTTATGTAAAGAAAAGAAGAAGAAGAAAGGTTACTGCTATAGTCACTGGTGTAACTGGTGTTTTGCTTATACCATTTTTAATTCTTTCTTTCATTGGTAGAGAGATTGGTCACTTTAATGTAGCTTTAAAAAATAGTAAAGTAGCTTTAGCATTATCAGTAGATGAAGAGCTTAAAGATACTACTACATTAATATCATTAAAAGATATACCTGCTTATGCTGTATATTCTAATGATGCAATCAATAGATACTATACTGATGAAATGATAGATACTATATCTAGTAACGATCAAATAGGAAAAAGAGTTAATCCTAATACTAACGAAACAAGTGCATTGTATTTCTTTAAATACACTTTTTATGTTACTAACGTAGGAGAGATGAATGCTTGTTATGATTTAAAGTTATCAATTACTGATAACAAAAGACCTAGCAATGTCAATTACTCTTTAGATGATATTCTTCGTGTTAGATGGTATGAAAACGACAAAGATAGTACTGCTCATAACTATGTAACATATGCTAAGAAGAGTTTAACTCCTCATTTTAATGATGGAGATACTACTCCTAATTACGATACATGTATCGGAGCTAATGATAGTAATGGTATGTGTAAAGATGGATATGCTACTCAATTTGAGGATGATACAGTAATTCTTAGTGAAAATATCAATCACTTTAAAGTTAAAGATACTAAAAGATACACATTAGTTATGTGGCTTGAAGGAAATGATCCTGAAGCTTTTGGTACAACCCCAGATGAAACCTATTTAAAATTAGCAATCAATATAGAGGCATATGAAGAAGTCAACAACTAACAAAAGACATATTTTTTCAGCAATCTTATCGATTACAATAACGTTATTAGTCGTTGGTAGTGCTGGAGCTACTTTAGCATGGTACCAATACAATACTAATACTTATTTTAATTACAATGGAACTTCTATTGGTAGTTCCATGATTTTTGATATTGGCTTAGTTAGTAGTGTAAATCTTCCTGATGCTACAAAATATGGGTTAAAGCAAGATGCAACAAATCCTAATATATATTGGGCAAGTAGTACAATAGATACAGATGCTAGTAAGTATTACTTATCTAAGAATGGATATGCTACAAATGCTGTTAATGCTACAACTAGTGGTAAATATACAAGAAATGGTGATTTTAGTTTAAAAAGAGCTCCTGAAAATGGAGATAACTACATCGATCAATTTGGTAGATATTTATATGCTAGTAAGTCTGATTATGTTCATTTTGATTTAGTATTTAGAATCAAAGAGATTACAAATAGTGGAGTTACTACTGCTACAAGCGGTAACATCTATTTAACTAAAGCAGATTTTGATGGAGAAGGCGAATTAGCTAAGACCATGAGAATGCATGTTAAAAATAGTGATGGTAACTTTATATTTAATCCTAGTGTTACTAGTGATGGATATGACACTGTTGGAGGTGTATTAGATTTAAATAAAGATGGTATATATGACTATAAAGATAGTTATATACCTAGCAATAGAAAAGAATATGTTTATGGTGAAACTGTTGATGGCACTATTACATATAAAGAAGAAGTAACTACCGATGGAGTAGATACAGCTAGCGCTAATGAATCTTCTTTTGTTGCTGAACATAAAAATGGTATATATGCAGTTGATGAAACTAAAACAACTTATGCTACAGCTGAGTATTTAGGTTATGATTCTGTTATTACTGATAAAATGGCTATTACAAGTATTAGTAGTGATACATATGGATATTTATCTTTAGATTTATATCTTGAAGGTTGGGGTTTAGCATTGATCGATAAAGAGATGGAACATTTCTTTGCCTTAAGTTTGGAGTTTGGTATCGATGAAGAAGAGTAAGAAGATATTAGTTCCAGCTTTATTTACAGGTATTATATGTACTCTTATCGCTTCAACTGGTATGACTTTAGCTTGGTATTCTAATAGCTTAAGTTTAGAAATCAATAACTTACAAGTTAAATTAGCAAGTGATCCAAGTTTAAAGATAGGTATACGTAACAAAGAGGGAATTATTAATTTTTATGAAAATGAAGTTCCTGAAGAAGCATTATCGATTTATCATAATGAATTATTTAAACCTGTCTCTACAATGTATTCTTCTACATTTATAGAAAATAAAGAAGAATTCCCTGTATTTAGAAGTAAGTATGGTGCTCCTAGAGCTAGTGAAACATCTACATATAAAGAAAGTAATGTAGCAGTTGATGGATACTTTACTATTGAATTATATTTATTAAGTGATAGTGATGTATATGTAACAGTAGACAAATCATGTTACTTTAAAGGAAATAGTGCTGCTAATAAGATTAAAGCAGAAGACTTAAAGAGTAGATATCCAGATTTAACAGTAGAAGAAATTGCTACTAAGATGGATAACATTGATCATTCTTTAAGATTTTCTATATTAGATGCATCTAAAGATAGTTATAAATATACAATTATTGATCCATATAAAGAAGAAGATACCTATTATTCAGGTAGTTTAGATATTGATGCTAATGGATTTTATGACTCCTATTTAACTTCAGATGGTAAAAGAAATGAATTTTTATTTGGAGAATATTATAATGATGATAAGATAGTTTATTCCTATAACAAAGATACTAAAGGTTATAGTGGAGAACTTTCTACATTTAACTCAGGTCATCAAGCTGATAGTTATACTATAGACTTAGATGCTTCAGTTAATAACGGACTTACAAGAGTCAAAGAAAATAGTGTTAGCTTAAAAGAAGCTAGCGAAGATGATGAACTTATAGCTTTAAAGCATGATGAAGCTAAACGTATTGTATTTTCAATCTATATTGAGGGTTGGGATCTTGACAATACTAATGTCAATGAATACGGAGCATTTACATCGTTCTTTAAATTTAAAGTCAGTAAGGAGAATTTGTAGTATGGGTGTTTATTTTGAGTATTTAGGAGAATTGTTAAAACAATTCTTTATAGACTTTGGTAACTTTTTTAAAGATGTCTTTGCTTCACCATGGGCTAAAGTACCAGATAATGTTGCTTATTATAATTCATTATTTACACAATACTCACCAGACTTTGGAGTTGGTGGATGGATATTCTTCGTTTTATTCATCATTTTATTTGCAGCATTCATATTAGGCTTATTATTCTTAATCTTTTTAGGTTTAAGAAAATACATTAGATTTGTTAAAAAAGAAATCGACAAAGAAAAATTAGAAGAAACAATTGAAAGACTTAACTACGAGTTATATAACGCTATTAAAGAAAAAGATAGAATTCTTTCTTTAAAAGTAGGTGAACTTGGCTATTTACCAAATAGTAAAGAAAAACAAGAAGCTCAAGAAGTTATTGAAGAAGTCTCATCTCGTTTCCCTAAATTAACTTATGTTGATCATGAATATAAAGATTTTAATAGTGATATCAAAGAAGTTGAAGGTTTAACATTAGAAGAAATTTGTACTTCTTTTAGAAACTACGCAGCTAGTCAATTACATTTGTATTACACAATCGATACAATTAGACAATTATTCGCAGGTATGGCTACATCTAAATTAATTATTTTAGAAGGTATCTCAGGTACAGGTAAAACTTCTTTACCATATGCTTTAGGTAAATTCTTTAATTACGATGCTAATATCTGTTCTGTTCAACCATCATGGAAAGATAGAAGTGAATTAATTGGTTACTATAACGAATTCACTAAAAAATTCAATGAAACAGAATTCTTAAAAGCTTTATATACTGCTATGTATAGAAAAGATATTAACTTAATAGTCCTCGACGAAATGAACCTTGCTCGTATCGAGTATTATTTTGCTGAATTCTTATCTGTCATGGAAATGCCTAACATCAATGAATGGAAGATTGAGTTAATTAACTCTTATTCTAAAGATGATCCTAAAAATGTTATCAATGGTAAGATTTTAATTCCTCAAAACGTTATATTCTTTGGTACAGCTAATAACGATGACTCTACATTTACAATTTCTGATAAGGTTTATGACCGTGCTATCTCATTATTCTTCGACAATAAAGGTATTGCATTTGATTGTGACTATCAAGAATCTTTAACTGTTTCTTATGATCAAGTTGATAGATTATTTAAACAAGCAATTGAAGATTTCCCAGTATCAGATATGATACTTGATAAATTTGCTAAATTAGATGATTTTGTCATCGCTAAATTTAAATTAGCATTTGGTAACCGTATCTTAAAGCAATTAAAAACATTTATTCCTGTTTATGTTGCTTGTGGTGGAACTGATCTTGATGGTTTAGACTTTATCTTTACTAATAAGATCTTAAAGAAATTTGAGTCATTAAATATCGCTTTCTTAAGAGATGAATTAAAACAATTAAATAGTGAATTAGATAAATTATTTGGTAAGAACTCCTTTAAAATGGCACACAAATACATCGATAACTTAATCAAGATGTCTCAATAGTAGTTAGTTAATTAATATATGGAAATAAAAGAAACAAAAGTAAACGAAATAGAATCTAGTAATGAAGTTAGTAATGAAAATAATACTAATTCTATTTTAGATACTAAAAAAACTAAGAAAAAGAAAAAAAGAGTCAATAAACTTAGAAATCAAAAGATTGAATCTTCTTTTCAAAAAGCAAATAAGAAATTAACTACTAGAATTAATAACTTAAAGAAAAAAGATAAAAACTCTCATGATATCTATAGTGCTTTAAAAAATGGTAGCAACCAATTTTTAAGAATGAATAGAGTTGAAAACTCTAACTTTGATTTAACTTGGATTAAAAAAATTGAAGATTGTATTCCTGCACTTGATGAAATCATAAGAAATCCTAAAATTACAACAAAGAGTGTATCTAATGTTGTACCAATTGAACTTGCTAGAAAAACAAATAGTGAATCAATACAACATTTATCTACACATTCTCAATTTGTTAAAGAGATCAATGATGAAGGTGAAGTTATTCCTTCTAAAATTTTAAATATTGAAGCAGAAGATAACTACATCACTTATGAAAACAAATTCATTGCTACATTAATAAGACGACTTCTTTTATTCGTAGAAAAAAGATATGAGTATATTGAAAAATATTCTCCTATGAAAGACTACGAAATTTTATATGTTAAAAATAGAAGTGTTATTAATGGAGTAGAATACATCGTTGAAAGTAAAGTAATAGCAGCTAAAGAATCAGAATCAAGCAATGATAAACTCATTGCAAGCCAAGAATTTGCTAAAAGAATAGCTGTTATTAGAAAATATGTTAAGTATTTTTATTCATCATCATTTATGAAGATGTTTAAAAACGAAAAGAATGTTAGAGCTCCTATCATTCAAACTAACATTATTAGAAAAAACCCTAGATATAGAAAATGTTATGAATTATTTAAATTCATTGAAAGATATGACAAGTTAGGTGTTAACTTTGTTATTAAAGAAGATTACAAAGATTTTTCTGAAAAAGATAAAATTGAAATGTACAACCTTTCTTTAGCTAATGTTTTAACACTTAAATCTTCTGATACAAATCATAAGATTAAATCAAATAAGAAAGTTAAATCACCTAAGATCTTAAAATCTATGGATGATGATATCTTTACATTCTATCCATTAGGAACAGATCCTGAATTTATTAGAATTGATGAAGATTATCTTAACTATAAAGAAACTAATACTAAGGATTTAAAGAAGAATCCTGATGATTTAGAAAGAAAATTCAAAATCGGTAATTACCTTAAAAAAGGCAAAAATGATGTTGAAAAGAAAAGAAGAGAAGAACTTCTTAAACGTAAAAAGAAAGAAAATATTCAATTTGAAAAAGAGCAAAAACGTTTACTTGCTGAACAAGAAAAAGAAATGGCAAGAAGAGAAGCTGAAGAAAGAAAAGCAATTGAAAAAGCAAGACAAGCTGAACTTGAAAAAGCAAGAGAATACGTTAGAAACGAAGCTAAAAAACAAAATGAAGAAATGGGTGTTAATCTTGATGAACTTGAAAAAGCAAGACTTGAACTTGCTAAACAAGCCGAATTAGATGCTAAAGTTGATGAAGAACCTATTGAAGAAGCACCTAGAGAAGAGCCTACACCAAAAGAAGAGCCTGTAACTGAAGATACAATAGTTGAAGAAACACCTATTGAAGAACCAGTTATAGAAGAAACACCAAAACCAGTAGAAATTAAAAAACATATAGTTAAGACTGTTGTTAATAACTACTATAATGGTGTTAAGAGCGAAGAAAAGGTCGTTGAAGAAGAAAAAGAAGGTGAAGATAATAATCCTAACCAAGTAGTTAATAACTTTGTTAATAACTATTACATTAAACCTAAAAAGAAAGATGGCAATAAGTAAATATACTATTTATGAAAAGTAAAGAAGAAAGAAAAGCTGAAAGAATGAAAAAACCATTATGGAAAAGAATCCTTAATGGTATAGGAACTGGACTTGTAGTTGTAGTTGTTGGTATAGTTGTTGTATTTGGTATAGCAAGTTTAACAGCTCAAACAACATATGGAGTCAAGGTTATATTTAATCATGCTCTTCTTGTAGTTCTTACTGATAGTATGGAACCTACTTATCCAGTTGGAAGTGCTGTATTTATTGAAAAAGTAGATGCTAAAGATATTAAAGTTGGTGATGATTTAACATTTTATTATGATGATCTTGGTATGACTATTACTCATAGAGTATCTAATATAAGTGAAAACAATGGTATTTATACATTTACATTACATGGTATCAATACTAAAAGTACACAATGTGGAAGTGAAGATAACCCACAAGATTGTACAGATCAAACTCAAGTAGTTACTTATGATAAAGTTGTTGGAAAAGTAGTTGGTTCATCATTAGCATTTGGTAAATTTTATTCATTTATGACTACTCCATGGGGACTTGTTATTATATTATTAATTCCTGGAGGATATTTAATATTTGTATCGATATCTACAATTATTAAAACATTAAAAGAAAAAGATGATGAAGATAAACTTGAAGTTACTGGTCCTAATGGAGATAAAATAAGTATAGATTCAACTAGTAAAAACGAAAAATATTCTTCATTATCTGAAGAAGATAAAAAAAGATTAAAACAAGACTTATTAAATGAGATGTTAAAGAATAAAGAAGGAGGAAATAAAGATGACAAATAGAAGATTATTCAATGTTGTAGCAACTATAGTATTTCTTTTATTCTTTGTTGTTTTTATCCTTTTATATGTATTTTTAGTATTTATTCCTTATGGATATAGTAATTTAACTGTTGCAATATTTTGCGTATTTAGTGATATTTTATTCATATTCTTTGTTATAGAATTTGTATTTGCTGTAAAAGCATTTACAGAATATAAAAGATTCTTAGATAACAATGAACATGTCTTTGGAGAAAGAATTAGATTCTATAATTATGATGCTTTTACTAAAAAAGTTAATAAGTTAATGATATATAGAGGTGATCAATATATCATCACATTCTCTCCTATTAAAATATCAGTTAATGATGAAATATATCAAAGTGAAGAAATTAAGAAATTAAATAAAGAAATAGCTTTATATTTTCTTGGTAAATTTCATGATAAAAAAGTTAGAAAATTAAGAACACAATATTGTTATGATAATAAATGTTTCTTAATTTATTATAGAGGAAATAAAAATGATGTTATTTCTTTAATCAATGATATTGAAGACAATACATATAGATTAGCTAAAGAAAAAGATTTAAGAATCTTTGTTCAAACAAGTTTTGGTATAGCAAAGATTTTAGAAAACAAACAATTCTTTGCATATGAATACATCGATAGAAGTAATATTGCAAGAAGACAAGCTGAAGCTAATAGAGATAAGTTCTATGAATATCAAGATGGAGATATTAGAGGTAAGCTTGATGATAATACTGCTAATAAAATTTTAGAAGGCTTAAAAAATCAAGAATTTGTTGTATTCTATCAACCTAAATTTAATTTAAAAAGCAAACAATTTATCGGTAGTGAAGCTTTAACAAGATGGAATACAAAAGATCATGGATTATTATCTCCTACTAAATTTATTCAATTTAGTGAAAATAAAGGTTTAATTCATGAAATTGATATCTATGTTTTACGTAGAGTTTGTAAAGATTTAAATGATAACAAAAAAAGAGGAAGAAGAGTTCTTCCTGTATCGGTTAACTTTTCAATTTATGAATTCTATTGTCCAACATTTCTTCAAGATATTAAATCAACTGTAGAAGAATTTAAAGTAGATCCATCAATGATTGAAATAGAAGTTACAGAAGATGTTTCTTTTAAGAGTAGTTTCTTAATCGTATCTATTTTAAAGAAATTAAAAGAATATGGCTTTAAGATTGTTCTTGATGATTTTGGTAGTGGTATGTCTAATATTTCTTCTATTCAAATTCTTCCTGTTGATGTTATTAAGTTAGATAAAAAATTAATAGATGAAATCGAATACGATTTTAAATCAAGACAAATTGTTGATACACTTATTAAGTTATGTAAAACAATGTCTTGTAATGTTGTTGCTGAAGGTGTAGAAAACGAAAAACAAGTTGAAATATTAAGAAAATTTAATTGTGATTCTGTTCAAGGTTATTATTATGCTAAACCAATGAGTTTAAAAGACTTTGAAAGATTCTTGGTTAATAATCCATTTGAAAAGAAACCTAAGGAGAGTAAATAATCATGATTTTAATTATTGGAACTACAAAAGATGATATCAATTACTTTGAAGCTCAACTTAAAAACAAAAAAGAAGTAATGGAAAATAACCATATTAAAGTATTACTTGGTGATATCTTTAATCAATCTGTATGTTTAGCTTATGATGTTTATTCAAATATCATGAGTAGTGCAGTTGTTACTTATTTAATTAAAAAATATGATATTTTAGCTGTATTTAATGTCGGTAGTTGCCATGCATTTAGTGATGATTTAAAAGCAGGAGATATTGTTGTTAGTGATGTTGTTTTACTTGGTGATGTTAATCTTGAACTAATTGCTAAAGTTAAAAGAGGAGAAATTCCTGGATTTAATGAAGGATATGTAGCTGATAATGTTTTTGTAAACTATATTATAGAATTTGCTAAAGACTTTATGTACGGAAATGTTCATAATGCTACATTCATTTCTTGTAATAAAGAATTCTTAAATAAGGATGATATCAACGATATTAAAGATGATAAAGTTGTAATGGGAAAAGATACAAATATTGTATTTGAATCTACTAGTGGAG
>CAYNBG010000020.1:0-10233 GCA_964395495.1 uncultured Staphylococcaceae bacterium | reverse complement strand
AAAATTCCACATTTTTAATTGTTGTATCCGCAGTAATCCAAGCATCTACCCAACTTGTAATATATGTACGATTTTGTCCATCTAATGTAATTGCTTCAGTATTTGTTGAATCATAACTAAATGTATTACTAGTTAAATTAAAAGCATTTTCCAATGTATCTTCATTAACATCATCATAAACTAAAGCGTTACCTTGTACTGCTTCAACTGTATATGAAATTTTACAAGTTTTATTCATATATTTAGTCCCAGCACTTTCTGGTATTTCTATAGATACATTAACAATTTTATCATCAGAATTAACTGCTAATTCTTGATATTTAGTTGTAGCTTTTCTTGTAAAAGTATCTCCATCAACTTTAATTTCTAATACTTTTGATAATCCATTATCTTCTTCAATTTTAACAATTGTTCTATATTTAACAACAACAGTACTATTATTTTTAATTTTAATATTAAAACTTACTTTATCCATTGGAAGCATATTATTAAGGGTAAGTTCTTGTTTTGTTTCATCAAGTGTAGCATCACCAGAATATAAACCATCCTTTTCTTCGTATTCACCTGAACTATTAGCTTCTTTATGAGTCTTAGTAAGTTCTCCGTCAACACTAGCAACAACATCAATATTTCCAGTTGTAACAGCAATATTAACTTTACTTTCTTTAGCAAAAATTGCATAAGTTCCAGCAACGATTCCACCGCATGCTAACATAGATAAAGCTGCAGGGATAATTATTTTTAATTTTTTCATCTTAAAACACCTCTTACATAAATAATACCTATATATATATATATATGCAAGTTATTTTTTAAAAAAATATTTATATGACTATATTTTAAGCATAAAAAAAGTCTAACCTACGTTAGACAATTTTTCATATTAATGGTGGCCCAAGTGGGACTCGGACCCACGACATAAGGATTTTCAGTCCTCCGCTGCTACCAACTGAGCTACCGGGCCACTTATATTAAATAAGGGCTTTACAGCCCAAATTTACAATTGCTGGCGGACCAGACGAGAATCGAACTCGCGATCTTCGCTGTGACAGAGCGACATGTTAACCGCTACACCACTGGTCCGTGTGCTTTAATAATATATCATAAAACCATAATTCATAGCAAGAATAATTTTAACTTTTTTAATTATTCTTGCTATTTATGGTTTATTGATAACTATTGCTTTTGAATTTTACCTTTAGATTTGCCTTTTGAAGCGTGAACTCTTAAGGTAGCATCTTGATTATTTGATAATGTTTTAGCATAAGCCATAGCTTCTTCTTTAGTATCAAATAATTTAATTGCCTTTTCACCATTAGCTAATTTGATAGCCCATTTGCCATCTTCTTTTCTTTTAGCTAAATGATATGATTTTCCTGATGTAGTTTCTTTTTTTGCTGCAGCAGGTTTTTTAGCTGTAGTTTCTTTTTTGTCAGCAACTACTTTCTTTTCTGTTGTTTTAGTAGTTGTTGTTTTCTTTGCAGCTGGCTTTTTAGCAGCTGTATCTTTTTTAGTTGCCACTTTCTTTTCTCCTTTTTTAGCTGTAGTTTTTTCTTCTTCTACAGGTTTTTCTTCTTTTGCAGGTTCTTCAACTGGTTTTTCTTCAGTTTTAGTTTCTTCTGCTTTTTCATCTTCTTTAACAGGTTCTTCAACTGGTTTAGCTTCTTCATTAGCTGCACTAGCAACTACTGCTGCTTCAGCTGCAACTGGTTCTTCAACTGGTTTTTCTTCAACAGCTGGAGTTTCTTCCACTTTTTCATCTTCAACTGGTTTTTCTTCAACTACTGGAGTTTCTTCATTTTTAACTTCTTCAGTAGGTTCTTCTTTTTCATCAAAATTATAAGTAGTAGGTTCTTCAACTGGTTTTGTATCCTCTTCGATTACAACACCTTTAGCAACTGGTTTATCTAACATTGATTTAAGATATGTAATAACTGTTAAAACAACACCGAGAGCTACAACAACACCACCTGCAACACCTAAATAAGCATATGTTCCAGAAATATCATATTTTCCTGCTATAGCTTGTTCACCAAACCAAATTCCATATCCGGCAAGAGCACCAAAACTGAATACTAAGAATCCTAAAACGAATGTAATAGCTAAATGAGAATATCTCTTTCTAACTAATACTACGATAAAATGTACAACTGCTAATACTGCTACAACGCCATACATTACATAAGTTATTGTTGCTGGTTCGGTTCTTAAAAGAAGCTTAATAGCATCATCAACACTAGCATTTCCTAATGCAAGTCCAACACATCCAACAACTCCACCTAATACTAACAAGACTACACTTGTTAAAAATAGAACTAAAGTCGATTTTTTCATAAAAAAATCCTCCTAACACATATTTTAGCAAAAAACAATATTTTTTTCATTATTTTTATATAGTAGAATAATATTTATATGAAAAACATTAATATAGCAATAACCGGCGCTACCGGTAATATGGGTAAACAAGTTTTAATTCAATTACTTAAAATGGATGAAGTTAAATTGATTAAAATTTTAATTCCCCATAAAAACAAAAGATTTAAAATAATTAAAAAAATAACAAAGAAATATAAAAACAAAGTTGAATTCATCCATGGTTTATTAGATGATAAAGAAGCAATAACTACATTAGTTAAAGATGTAAACTATGTATTAAATATGGCTGCAGTTATACCTCCTAAATCAGATAAACATCCTCTTGATGCATATAATTGCAATTACTTAGGTGTTAAAAACTTAGTAGAATGTATTGAAAATATTAAAGTTAATCAACCTAAATTAATACATACTTCTACTGTTGCAGTATATGGTAATAGAACATATAAACATCCTTATGTTAGAGTTGGTGATCCATTACTATTTTCTCCATTAGATGTATATGCTTTAACAAAAGCTAGAGGAGAAAAAGAAGTATTAGAATCTTCTATTTCTTCTTGGACTGTTATAAGACAAACAGCTATGATTTATAAAGAATTAATGATGGCTAATATCTCTGATGGATTAATGTTTCACACACCATTTAATTCATTTTTAGAATGGGCAAGTGCTGAAGATAGTGGAATTTTATATGCTAATATCATTAAAGAAGATATAAAAGGTAATTTAAATAATACCAATTTCTGGAAACATATTTTTAATCTTGGTGGTGGTAAGAAAAATCAAATAACAGGTTATGACACTCTTAATATAGGTTTTAATATTATTGGAGGAAGTACTAAAGATTTCTTTAAACCTAATTATGATGCTAGTAGAAACTTTCATGGTTGTTGGTTTAAAGATTCATTAGTTTTAGATAATATGTTTCATTATATTCATGATGATTATGAAACTTATTTCAATAATATAGCTAAGGAACATTTTTATTTTTCATTAGCAAAGATTTTACCTAAAAAATTAATTGGTGGACTTGTTATTAAACCATTATTAAAAGACAGCAATGCTCCTACTTATTGGGTTAAAAATAATAATGAAGCTAAAATATTTGCTACTTTTTATTCAAAAGAATATTATGAGTCAATAGGAACAGATTGGAATAAATTTAATCTTTTAAACGAAAATAAAGATTTTAATGGCAATTATATATCTTTAAATGAAATTAGAGATAATCCTTCTAATTACAACTTAAATTATTATTATGATATCGATAAACCATATGAAGAAATTGATATTAATGATTTAATTAATGTTGCATCTGCTCATGGTGGTAAATTATTAACTAAAGAGTTTAAAAAAGGCGATATATATACAAAACTTGAATGGTTAACTCAAGATGGTATTAAATTTGTATCTACTCCTTTTACTATTTTAAAAGGTGGTCATTGGTACAATGAAAGTTATAATGATATAACTTGGGAATTTGATAGATTAGCAAAAAAAGATAAAATATATGCTCAAATTTGGTATGATGATCATCTTCAAAATGAAGATATAATATATTATTGTGATAAAGAATTTAAATCTTATTTAAAGAAGTTTTAATATATCGTTTACAATAGTTTCGTTATCCATTTTACTATCTTTAAATGCTTCATTAAGGTCTATAAAATCATAATAGACCTTTTTAAGTCCATAATTTAATACTTTTACATTACTACTAGAAAGATATGAAGATACTTTATAACCATATCCTCCTTCTTTTATACCATCTTCAATAGTGACTATAATCTTATGAGTTTTAATTAATTCATCAATAAATTTAGTATCTAATGATGATATATTTAATACATTAATAAGACTGCTAGAAATGTCTTTTTCTTTTAAAATATTATGTATTTCCTTACTCTTTTCTTTCATTAAGCCTACACCTATTAAAGCAATATCTTTTTCTTTAATTAAATATGAATATGAATCTATATCTTTAGTTACTATTATTTCATTTTCTAAAGCTACTCCATATGGTTGTCTAATTATAAAAGTACCTTTATTATTTATCGCATATTGTAATATAGATATATATTCACTTAAATAACATGGTGAATAATAATTAATATTAGGAATATTACTAATATAAGGTATATCAAAAACATTTTGATGAGTTGAACTCGCTTTTTGATATCCACTATATCCTACAATTAAAATCATATTAGGTTTATTTAATGATATTTCATGAGCTATTTGATCAAATCCTCTTTGTAAAAAGTTACTACTTATATTAACAATAGGTTTTAAACCATTTTTACTTATACCTAATGCAGTAGATAAAGCAGTTTGTTCAGCTATTCCTACATCGATAAATCTATTTTTATATTTATTTCTTTCTACACTTGTAAAACCAAAATTTTTAGGAGTACCTGCAGTTATCAAAACAACATTATCTAATGTATCTAACATATTAGAAAAATATTCTCTATTTATAGTTTCATATGTTTTTCCTACATATTTTTTAAGTTCTCCACTATTTATATCAAACGGAAATCTATAATGCCATGCTTCTTTATTATTTAAAGCATAACTATATCCATGACCTTTTTCAGTATGTACATGAACTACTATTGGTTTTTTATAATCTTTAATCTTAGATAATTCTTCAATTAAAACATTAACATTATTACCATCTTCAATATATTTATAATCAAATCCAAAATCTTTAAATATATTATGGTTTCCTCTACCATTATGTTTTTTTAAATAAGATAAAGATTTATATAAAGCTCCACTATTATTAGCAATAGACATATCATTATCATTTAAAATAATAATAAAATTGGATTTTAATTTACCAACATTATTTAATCCTTCAAAAGCTTCACCTCCTGAAAAAGATCCATCACCAATTAAAGAAATAACATTGTATTTCTCTTTTTTAATATTTCTAGCTAATGCTAAACCATTAGCAATAGATATTGAACTAGATGTATGTCCTAATGTAAATAAGTCATATTTAGATTCATTAATATTAGTAAAAGAAGCAGTATTTGTATATGTTTTTAAATCTAAAAACATATTCTTTCTACCTGTTAATATTTTGTGAGTATATGTTTGATGAGATACATCAAATACTAATTTATCTTTATTTAAATCAAATACATATTCTAAAGCTACAATTAATTCAATATCACCTAAATTACTAGCCACATGTCCTCCATATACGCTAGTTTTATATAATATTAAATCTTTAATATTTTCACATAAAAAAGATAAATCTTCTTCATTTAAAGATTTAAAATCTTCATAAGTATCAATATCTTTTAAAATGTCTTTCATAGTATTAATTATTTTATATTTATTTAAATATATTTACTATTTATTTTTATTTAAAATATCATTTTGCATATCTTTACTAGCTTTTAAAAAACCTAATAAAATTGATTCATAATATTTTTTATATTCTTCTTTATCAATTTTACTTAAATTCTTTTCTAACATACTAGCTTCTCTATTTGAATCTAATACTGGTATATTGTTTTCAATTTTATATTCTATTACTTTTTTAACTGTATCCATTCTTTGAATATATAATTCAATTATTTTTGAATCTATTTCATCTATTTTCTTTCTAGCATCTATAAGTTTATTTTCCATATATAAATCTCCTATAAATTAAATAATCCTAATCCAAGAGGATAACCAATTAAACAAGTACAGATAATTGATATAACCATTAATATTGATCCAAATATCAATACATCTTTAGTAGAACAATTTTCATCACCTGCTACTATTGCAATATGAGGCATACTTGGAGGAGTAGCAAATGCAAATGAAGCCATCATACCAATTAAACAAATTATTGTATTAAATTCAGCTATAGATATATTTATTACACTACTTAATACACTACTAGCAACAGTTGCTACTAAAGTTGCAGTAACCATATTAGAAGATAAATTAGTTTGTATAGCAGCCCAACAAACAAATATAATTAATAAAATAATTATAGGTAAACTACCTATAGAACTTCCAATTGCATTAGATAAAGTAGATTTAATACCAATAGCATCATTAGTTAATGCACTACCCAAAACTAAAGTAGCAGCACACATTAATAAACTTCCCCAAGGTATACCATTTTTTAAAGCATCATCTATTTTAATAATTGGTTCATTTTTAATTCTAATTACACATAATAATATAGTTCCAAGTAATGGAGGCATTGCTGTACCATATTGATTAATAGCATTATAAAATTCTATAGATACACCTTTAAATATAGATGGTAATATCCAAAGTAATATAACTACAATAAATATAACTAATGTTACTATATCTTTAGCATCTATTTTCTTTAAATCTTTTTTTAATGATGAAACATCTATTCCTTTAATAACATCTGCATCTTTTCTTAAATAAATAAAAAACATCAATAACATTAATAAGAATATAACTAAACCAGTAGGAATAGCTATACCCATATAAACTAAACTAGATACTTCAATTTTAGCAGCACTCATTGCTAATATAGGAAAAACATGAGCAATTGGAGTCATACCACTAGAAATAGAAACAGTAAAACCTAATCCAAGTAACATTACCTTAGCTACTTTATGTCCTTTTTCAATATTTGCTATATTTAATATTTCTTTTAGAATAGGAAGAATAACTACAAATAAAACAGATGGAGATATAAATAAACCTAAAAGTAAAACACTAGTTAAAAATAAAGCAATAAATAAAAACCCACTCTTTTTAGCTAATTTAGAATTTATAAATGAAATAGCTATCTTTTTTATAAGTGATGTCTTGCTTAAAGCATATGTACAAACAAATGTAAATAATAAAAATATAAATGTAGAATTACCAAAACTTGATTGAAGAACACTACCAAAAGATAAATTATCTAAAAATGCTAAAGCAAATATACATACTAAACTAGGCCAATCTATACCAATAGTTAACCATAAAATCAAAGAACCTAAAAAGATAAAGATAACACCCATTGCATCGCTTGTTAAAACACCATTAGTAGGTATAAATCTACCTAAAAAGCACATTGCAATACAAATAGGAATAATAATACATCTATATATCTTATTATCTTTTAATTTCATATATATTTCCTATTTCTTTTTTCTTAATATATCATATTTATGTAATTCTAAATCAGTATTAATATACAATCTTTCTTTAACTTTTTTAGCAATATCTATATGAATTCCTTTTTCATTTACAATATCATCTATTTTTATTGTTTTATTAAAACTATCATTAGATGCTAATACTTCAAGTGTATCACCTACACTAAATTTATTTCTTAATTCTACTAAGACTTTACCATCTTTACTATCTTCTACAACAATAGCTACAAAATCATATGTTTGTTCAAGTAAAGCAGATTCTTTATTTGTTTTTTGATTAGAATTAAAATAAAAACCAGTAGTAAATGATCTATTAGATGTCTTCTTTAATTCTTCAATATAATCAAAATCACTTTCCTTATTATTTAAATAATTATCTATTGCTCTTCTATAAGCATTAACAACTGTAGCAACATAATAAGTTGATTTCATTCTACCTTCAATTTTAAAAGAATCAATACCAGCTTCACTTAATTCTTTAATATGTTCAATTAAACACATATCTTTACTATTTAAAATATATGTTCCTCTACTATCTTCTTCTATAGGATATTTATCTTTTAATTCTTCATTTTGATCATTTAAAGGAGTAATAGCATATTTCCATCTACATGGTTGAGCACATTGTCCTCTATTAGAATCTCTTCCTAAAAAATAATTGGATAATAAACATCTACCACTATAAGATATACACATAGCACCATGACAAAAACATTCAATATCTATATCATTTCCTACATATTCATGGATTTGTCTAATTTCATCTATATTTAATTCTCTTGCTAATACTAATCTTTTAGCACCAAAATCAACCCAAGTTTTTGCTGAATATATATTAGTAATATTAGCTTGAGTAGAAACATGTAATTCTAAATTAGTATATTTTTTAACTAAACTAGCAATACCTAAATCACTAACTATAACACCATCAACATTAGATTCATCTAAAGATTTTAAATAATCTACCATTCCATCAAAATCTTCATTATGAGCCAAAATATTAACTGTAACATATACTTTTACATTATGAGCATGACAATATTTAACAGCTTCTTTAATTTCTAATTCTTCAAAATTAGATGCAAAAGCTCTTAGTCCAAATCTTTTTCCACCAAAATAAACAGCATCAGCACCAAAATGGACTGCAGCTTCAAGTCTTTCTTTATCTCCTACTGGAGCAAGTAATTCGATTTTTTTCATACGTAAATGATACTTAATTTTTTAATAACTTTAAAGTTATTAATTATTTTATATATAAAATTATATATAATATTAAACATGAAAAATATTAATGAAGTACTTTCACCTAGTGGAAATAAAGAATCCTTCTATGCTGCTATTAGTTCAGGAGCTAATGCGATTTACTTAGGTTTAGATAAATTTAGTGCTAGAGCTTATGCTACTAATTTTAGTTTAGATAATTTAAAAGAATATGTAGATTATGCTCATTTAAGAAACATAAAAATATATGTAACAATGAATACAATTCTTTATGATGAAGAATTAAATGAAGCATATTCTACAGTAGATAAACTAGCTTCTATTGGAGTAGATGCAATTATTGTACAAGATTTAAGTTTATTAAGTTATATAGTAAATACATATAAATCTATTGAAGCACATGCTTCTACTCAAATGGGAATAGATGATATTTATGGTGCTAAGCTATTAAAAGATTTAAATGTTAAAAGAGTTGTTTTTGCTCGTGAAACTAATATATCTACTTTAAAAGAAGTAAAAGATAAATTAAATATAGAAATAGAAACTTTTGTTCATGGAGCATTATGTGTTGCTTATTCTGGTAATTGCTTAATGTCTTCAATGATTGGAGATCGTAGCGGAAATAGAGGAAGATGTGCAGGTTGTTGTAGACAAGTATTTTCTTTAATAGATAATACAAATAATAACACTACTATTAAACAAGGATATCTTTTATCTATGAAAGATTTAAATACATCTAATTATATTAAAGATATGTCTTTTATTGATTCATATAAAATAGAAGGCAGAATGAAAGAGCCTAGTTATGTTTCTAGTGTTACTTCTATTTATAGAAAATTAAAAGATAAAGAAGATGTAGATATATCTTTACTTAATAAAGTATTTAATAGAACATATACTAAAGGTTATTTATTTAATGAACAAGTAAATAACATTACTAATATTGAAAGACCTAATAATTATGGTTATTTAATCGGTGAAATAGCTAAGATTAATAAAAATAAAGTATGGATTAGATTATTTGATGAATTAAATAAAGGAGATCAAATCCGTATTGAAAATGAAAATGTTTTTGAAGAAATTAGTGTTCCAATTACTAAGATGTTTGATCCTTCTTTTAATGTTATTTATTCTTCTAATAAAATGGTTATCATATATTTAGATAAAAAAGTTAAATTAGGAGCTAAAGTATATAAAACTAAAGATGTTAAATATTTAGAAACTATAAATAAAGAATTACAAAATAAAGAATATAAAAAATTGCCTATATCTATAGAATTTATAGCTAAAGAAAATAAACAATTATTTTTAAAAGTAGAATATAACAATATTAAAGCATACGCTTCTTCATCAAATAAAATAGAAAAAGCAATATCATCTTCTACTACTAAAGAAAATATATTAAATCAATTAAATAAGCTTAATGATACGCCTTATTATATTGCTAATTATAATATCGATATAGAAGATAACTTATTTATTCCTTTAAAAGAAATAA
>CAYNBG010000019.1:0-10257 GCA_964395495.1 uncultured Staphylococcaceae bacterium | reverse complement strand
GATAATCTCTATAATTTTTCATTGAATGCTCCTTTTTAAATAATTTCTACTTAGCTAATATAACGTAATATCCTTTTTCTTTATATATAACGCTAACGTTTTGAAATAAAGAAGAAAGATATTTCATATGAGATAAAGCGCCTTTATCTTTTCTAATAACTATATAGAAACATCCACCATCATTTAAATGCTCCTTTGCGCCTTGGTACATCTTATAAATAATTTCTTTTCCACAAGATATCGGTGAATTTAAACTAATAGTGTCGAAAGTTTTATCAATATTAGTAAATGAATCTGATACAATAGTTTCACAATCAAGATTATATTTATCCTTATTTATATTAGTACATTCTATACATCTAGAATTGACATCAGACAATGTAACCATTAAATTAGGATAAAACATTTTTAAAGTTAAACCTATTGGACCATATCCGCAGCCTAAATCAAGAAAACTTCCTTTTAGATCATTACTTGCAAGCACTTTCATTAAAACTAAAGTGCCTGGATCTAATCTTCTATTTGAGAAAGTATTTCGATCAGTGACTAAACTAATCTCTTTTCCATTAAATATAAAAGATATATTTCTATATTCATTTTTATCGTTTGGATCGTTAATAAAGTAATGATTCATAATACTTTCTAAATAGGCAAAAACCTGCCCTTAATAGATAAAGAGCAGGTTTTAGAATTATTGAGTTAATTATTTAACTTCAACTTCAGCACCAGCAGCAACAAGAGCTTTCTTGTGTTCTTCAGCTTCAACTGGTGAAATCTTTTCTTTGATGACACTTGGAGCAGCATCGACAAGTTTCTTAGCATCCATAAGTCCTAAACCAGTGATAGCTTGGACAGCTTTGATAACTGCGACTTTGTTCATTCCGCAACCTTTTAAAGTTAATGTAACTTCTGATGGTCCTTTAGCAGCTTCTTCTTCTGCTGGAGCAGCAGCTCCACCAGCGACTGGAGCAGCAGCTGTAACTCCAAATTCTGTTTCAATAGCCTTAACTAATTCGTTAAGTTCGACGACTGTCATTTCTTTTAAAGAAGCGATAAATTCTTCTGTATTAATTTTTGCCATGTTTTTAATCCTCCGTTATAAGCAATTAATTTTGTTTCTCTGCAATTTGTGAAACGCTGTAAGCTAAGTTTCTAAGTGGTGCTTGAAGTACACTGAGTAACATAGAAAGCATTCCTTCTTTTGATGGTAAGCTTGCAAGAGTCTTGATGTAATCAGCATCTTTAACTTCTCCATCAACTAATCCGCCTTTAATAACTAAAGCTTCATTTTTCTTAGCGAATTTAGCTAAGTTCTTTAAGCTTCCGTTTGTGGCATCTTTACAAAAAACGAATAAGTTTGGTCCTTCTAAGTAAGCATCAAATTCAGCTTTGTCTTCTGTAGCTCTAGCAACAAGTGTGTTTTTGTAAACATTAGCTTTAGCTTCATTGCCTTTTAATGTTTTTCTTAATTCACTGATTGCTTTAACTGATAATCCGCGATATTCGCAAACTACAACAGCTTCACTACTAGAAACTAAATCTTTAACTTCATTAACAATGGACTCTTTTTCTTTTAAAACGTCTTTGTTCATTGATTTACCTCCTAATATATTTTGAGGCTAAATATACAGTGTGAGGATCTATTAACTAACCTCGGTAACATTATTAAGACTATCCAATCGTCCGTTACTGTCTATGGTATATTCTGCCTTCTAAACTATTTGATCAATTAGATGTTGTAATCAACACTAATTGCTGGACCCATTGTTGTATGGATCTTACAAGTATTAACATAGTTACCCTTAATTGTTTGAGGTCTAACTTTTAATATTTGTTTGATGATAGTTGTAACGTTTTCAACTAACTTATCATCATCGAATGAAACTTTACCAACGGATAAGTTGATATTTCCATCTTTATCAGCACGATATTCAACTTTACCAGCCTTTAATTCTGTAACCATTTTTGCTACATCCATACCGACTGTTCCAGTTTTTGGGTTTGGCATTAAGCCTTTAGGACCAAGAACTCTACCTGCTTTACCAATTTCACCCATCATATCAGGTGTAGCGCAGATAACATCGAAATCAAACCATTTTTCATTAACGATTTTATCGAGTAAATCTTTTCCACCGACATAATCAGCTTTAGCTTCAGTAGCTTCTTTAGCCTTTGTATTTGTTAAAACTAATACTTTAACATCTTTACCAGTTCCACCAGGAAGAACAACTGTTCCTCTGATTTGTTGATCAGCTTGTTTTGTATTGATATTTAAATTGAATGAAATATCAACTGATGAATCAAATTTAACTGTAGATGTTTGTTTAACTAATTTACAAGCTTCTTCAATTGAATAGACTTTATTAGCATCGATTAATTTAAGAGCAGCTTGATATTTTTTACCATATTTCTTCATACTTCACTCTCCTATTAGTCAACGACTTTAATGCCCATATTACGAGCACTTCCTTCAATGATTTTCATTGCTTGTTCTACATCTTCTGTGTTTAAATCAGGAAGTTTGTATTCTGCAATTTCCTTGATTTGTGCTTTTGTAACTGAACCAACTGTAGTTTTTTGGTTAGCAGCACCTTTTGAAATACCAGCAGCTTTTAATAATAATCCTGTGACTGGGGATGTCTTAATCTCCATATCAAATGTCTTATCTTCATAAGCTGTGATAATAACTGGGACGACTTGTCCTTTTCTGTCAGCTGTCTTTGCGTTAAATTCTGTACAGAACTTTGGCATGACAACACCTGCACTAGCAAGTTTTGGTCCTGGTTTAGCTTCTCCACCAGGTAATTCCATTTTGACAACTTTTGCGACTTTTTTTGCCATTTTGAAATTCTCCTTTCACAATAGTTCGTGGTATGAAGTAGTTCGCCTCTTCTCCCACAAATGCGCATTACGCATAACACGCGTGTATATTATAAATAAAAAGCTCCTATTTTGCAAGGAGTTTTTTAATATATTTATAAATAAATTATAAAATTAATCTTCTTTGACGATTTCTGAGAAATCAACTTCAACAGAAGTATGTCTTCCGAAGAAAATTGAATCAATTGTAACTTGACCAACTTCTTGATCGATAGCTGTAATTGTACCTTCAACACCTTCAAAAGTACCATGAATAATTTTGACTAAATCGCCAACATGATATCTATCATACATTGAATTATCAACGTAACCCATCATTTTAAGCACTGATTCCATTTGTTTTGGAGTAACAGGAGCTGGTTTTTGACCTCCACCTGCTGATCCAGCAATACCAGTGACTAATGGTGTATTTCTAACCATAAACCAACTTTCATCTGTCATGATCATTTCAACAAAAACATATCCTGGGAAAAGGTTATGAACCTTTGTTTTTTGAACCATTTCACCTGTTTCTTTATTTTTTACCATCTTAGGTTGATTTGTTTTTTTATCAATTTCTACTTCTTCTTCTTCAGCTACAATTACTCTAAAAACATAATCTTGAAGATTCATTGATTCTTTTCTTCTTTCAATGTTTTCTTTAGCTTTTTGTTCGTTACCACTATATGTAGTGACGATATACCATTGTTTTTCAATATTTTCAGCCATAACATTCTCCTATAAATTTGCAAAAGCTTGTTTAAGTAATTCGATAATTTTGTTAGCTGCTAAATCTTCTAAAGATAAGAACGCAGCAGTAAAAATCATAATACAAATAACGACAGCAATAGCAGGTAATAATTCATCTTTTTTAGGCCACTTAACTCTTTTAGCTTCACGGCCAACACCTTTAAAATAGTTTATTGGATTCTTTTTCATATCACCCTCCTACTTGCTTTCTTTATGAATAGTATGCTTGTTACAAGTTGGACAAAATTTGTTCAAACTTAAACGTTCACTAGAAGTTTCAACTTTCTTAGTGGTTGTATAATTTCTTGATAAGCATTCAGTGCAAATTAAAATAACTTTTTTTCTCATACTTATGCAATATTTTAATACAATGTTTAAATAATATCTAGTTATAAAATAAAAGTCAACGAAATTTAATTAAAAATTAATTTTGTTATATTAATATACATAACCAGATTAAATAAAAATAATGCTAATTTAACAAAAAAATATTTAGATAAAATTTTCAAATTAATTTTAAAATTTTATCGATTTAATCGGTATTTTTTATCATTTAAAGAATTAATGTGAATTTAATAAAATTTATATTAAAGGAATGTTAGCTAACCACTAACAAAATGAAGGTTTATGGAACAATATTTTTACAAAGATTATCTAGATTTTTTATCTAGAAATCCATTTCTTGATGATGCTATAAATAAGTATCTATTCAAGAAAAACTTTAATAGAAGGAAATTTAATTCTATCTTTTTAGATAAAGATATATTTAAAGAAAAATTCTTTGATTGGTATTTTGCTAATAAATTTGATATGAGCAACAATCATTTAATTACATTTGAACAGTTTATTCAAAAAACCGCTTCACTTCTAATAAATTATTTATCATCAAACTGTAATTTAATAAGAAAAAATCGCGAGGAAGATGTATTAAGAGCAATAAATAAAATAGATAATATTTTAATAAATAAATGTAAGGATTACTTTAAAGGAAAGTATGCTGTAGTAGGAGATTATTTTGTAAATATCAACTATTTCTTGAAATTATTCTTATCTTTATTTAAATGTATTACTATAGATATTATAATGAAAACCGAAAGAAACTTTACTAAAAAAGATATAGAATTAATGTTAGATATTTTCTTAGAAAGAAATAAAATTCATTCGTCAATTTATAAATATACTAATTAAGCTAAACTATTAAATATAGATTCACAAGTTGTTAAATATTCTTTTGACTTTGGTTCTAATACATAGACATTACTAGTTTCATATAATGGATTTAAATAATATGGATATAAAGATAAAAATTCTTTTAAAGTTATCTTTTTATTTTCATCTTCATAGTAATATTCTCCACTATTAGCTTTTAAATTAAATGTATCAACTACACTTTTTAATGTAGGAGAATATCCTATCGCTTTAGCATTTAAATAAGCATTATCATTATCTAACATAAAGTTAATAAACTTATTAGCTAAATCATAATTTTGACAAGTTGTAGGTATTATCATACTATCAAAAAATGCTGCAGTAGTTTTAGGTACATAAATATTAAAATCAATATCAGAATTATTTTCTTCTAATGTTAAATATAAAGCATCAAAGAAATCTCCAGATTGGGTATAACAGAAATCTAAAGAACTATTAACGACATTTCTTTTAAGAGAATCATTACCAAATTCATCAAATTTATTAGTTTTTAAAGCGTTAATACAATCATTTTTAATTTCGCTTGATAAATCTTCATCTTTTTTTCCATCATAACTTGTTATATTAGGATCTAATCCTTTTGACATCAAATATGAAGCAACAATCCATCTTGCTGTATCATACATTCCTATTTTTACATTACTAGAAAATTCATTTCTATTCCATAAAGCTTCAAAACCTTTATTTTTTATAATAGATTCTACTTCTTTATTTTTTAAAGAATATATTAAAGAATAACTACCCCAAAAATAAGGCATATAATATGAAGAAAATTCTTTATTATTATCATCTACCATATATTTATTCATAATAGATGTTAATCCACTAGAAAATATAGTTTTATAATTATTTAAATTATTATAACTAGAATTATTAACATCTAATTCCATTAAATAACCTTCATTATATAATTGGTGAACAGTATAGTCTCCAGGTATTGCAACATCATAACTTGTAGTCTTAGATGTTATTTTTTGATACATTGCTTCAGATGAAGTCACATCTTCTTCTATAACTTGACAATTATTTTCTTTTTCAAATTTAGTTAATAAATCCTTATCAATATATTCTCCCCAATTTAATAAATATAATATTGTTGAAGGAGTAGATAGATATATTCCTGCAAATACTGTAAAAGAAAGTAAAACTACTAAAAACGCTATTACAACCTTTTTCATTTTGTTTTTACTCCTTTTTTCTTTCTACTTGTATATGTAGAATATGCAAAAACAATAAACAAAGTAACAAATGTTAATAAAGCATTAAAAGCATAACTTCCTGCTGAAAAATTCTTCTTAGTGTATGAAGAATATACATAATTAGAAAAGTTAGAAAAACCATTTCCTTGAGTATAAAAAGATATTACAAAATCATCTATAGATAATGTAAAGGCAATTAATGCACCAGTTAAAATTGCTGTAGATAATGAAGGAATAACTACTTTAAATAAAGATTTAAATGGAGGGCATCCTAAATCTCTAGCAGCTTCATATAAAGCTTCATCAGTTTGTTCAAGTTTTGGTAAAATCATCATAATAACATAAGGTATTGTAAAGAAAACATGAGCTACTAGCATTGTAGTAAATCCAAATATTTTAGGAAATATAGGTTTTAATAAAGAAAATATAATCATAATAGAAATACCTGTTACAATTTCAGAATTTAACATAGGTATTTCATTTAAAAAATCCATTACTTTCCTACTTCTTTTATCTAAAGCATTGATACCAATAGAAGCAAATAAACCAATAATAGTAGCTAAAAATGTAGCCCATAAACTAACTAAAAGAGAATCTACAATTGAATTTGAAAGTTGCTTATTTGTAAATATCTCTTTAAAGTTATCAAATGTAAATCCTCCCCAAGCTAAAGGAGTTATAGAATTAGCTCCTGCATTAAAAGATTGATATACAATAATAACAATAGGAATATACATTAAAGAAAATACTATGAGTACAAATAAAACTTTAAATATAGAAAAAAGAATATGTTTCCAAGGATGTTTTTCTAACATGTTTTATCTCCTTTTTTCTTTTTATGATTACTTAGTTTAAAAATTACCAATATAGCAATAATTATAATACTAACAATAATGCTCAATAATGAACCAAAATTATAGTTATTTTTTTCAAAAACTGATTGAATTAAATTGCCAATTAAACGTATTTTTCCTTGTCCAATTGTTTGAGATATAGCAAATCCTGTTGCAGCTGGAAGAAAAACCATAATAATACCTGAGCTAACTCCACTTAAAGATAATGGTAAAGTAACTTTAAAGAATGTTTTAACTGAATTTACACCTAAATCTTTACTAGCTTCTATATATGATCTATCTAATTTTTCTAAAACTGTATATATAGGAAATATCATAAAAGGTAAATATGTAGTTACACTTACAAGTATTACTGCTTCATAAGATCCTATTAAATTTAATGCCTCAAAAGCATCTGTAGAAAATAATCTAAGCCATGAAACAATTCTAAGCATTGAATTAGACCACATAGGTAGAATTAAAAGTAAAAGTATTAACATCTTATTTTTAATCTTAGAAAAAGATATAAAATACGCAACAGGATATCCTAATAAAACACATATAATAACAGTAATTAATGCAACAAGTATTGAATTTCCAATCGCTTTTAATATCGATATATCATTTAATCTAGCATAGCTTTCAATACTAGCATAAGATGAAGAAAAATCAATTCCATTAGTAGACATAAATGTCAAAATAAGCATTATAATTAATGGAAAAACAACTAAAAAAACTAACCAAACAAAATAAGGTATAGCTAAAAACTTAAATTTTTTCATTTTCCTCTAGTTCCTTTAATTTTAATCTAGCTTCTTCTCTTTTTCTTTGAATTTCAATAGGCTGAGCTTCATCTTCAACTTTCATTAAATGAATTTCATACCAATCTACTTTTAAACCAATTCTATCGCCGACTTTAACATTTTGATAATTTTGTACCATGACAGTTTGGCCATTAACATCAATCCATAAATTAAATGTAACACCAGTAAAAGCACTTTTAATAACAGTACCTTGTAAAATAGCTTTATCTACATCATCTAAAACAATATCAAAATCTTCTGGTCTAATAACTGCATCTACTATTTCTCCAGGAATAAATGTAGTAACATAAGTTTTAAATTGTTCACCTAAAAAATAAACACATCTATTACCTAAATATTTACCTTCAAAAACATTAGGATTTTCATAATTTGCTAATAATTTAGCTTTATTTTCACTATAAGATTCAACATAAATATTTTCAGGTTCAATATAAATCCCTATTATATCCCCTATATTTGCTTTGCTTTCAGTTTCTATTTCAATAATCTTATCATCAACTTTAACATTTAAAAGATATTTATTTTCTTCATATTTACAAGAGATAACTTCACCTTTTATTTTAGAATCTTCTTTATTACAAATATCGATATCTTCTCTTTCTACAATAACATAAATATCATCGCCAGGATGAAAATCTAATGAAGAAACTTTAAACGTTTTATTAAATATTTGAAGTCTTTTAACTTCAGAATATACTCCTCTAAAAATATTTACTTCACCAATAAATGTAGCAACAAATCTATTAACAGGTGAATTATAAATGTCTTCAGGTCTTCCTAATTGTTGTATTTTACCTTGATTCATTACAACAATTCTATCTGACATAACCATAGCTTCTTCTTGATCATGAGTAACAAAAATAAATGTAATACCTAACTTTCTTTGAAGTTCTCTTAATTCTAGTCTCATGCTCTTTCTTAATTTTAAATCTAACGCAGATAATGGCTCATCTAAAAGTAAAATTCTAGGTTTATTAACAATTGCTCTAGCAATTGCAATACGTTGCATTTGCCCACCAGAAAGAGAAGATACACTTCTATCTTCAAACCCCTCTAAATTGACTAATTTTAAAGATTTACTAACTTCTTCACGAATGACTTCTTCTTTAAATTTCCTATTTTTTAGTTTGCTTATCATCTTAAAATATAAATCATCTTTTGAAATATCATTTAACAATTCTTTTTTAATCTTTTTATATTTAGCATTATCTTCATAACGCAATAAATCTAAAGATAAATTATTATCTTTTAATATATTAGATATATCTTCTTTAGCATCACTAAATTTATGATAGTGTTTTTCTTTTTCTAATGCTTTTAACTTATTTTCTATTAAATATGTAACTGATTTAGAAGTAAATAAATCAATAACATACTTTTTAACATCATTTGGTTTTTCAATAAATTTTAGCTTGTTCATTAAATCATTAATTTCTTCTTCACTAAAATTATTCTTTTCCATCATATTCATAGTTCCTATATCATAAACTGTTGAATATATATTATTACGCAAACCAAAAGCTATATTATCATAAACATTTAAATGAGGAAATAAAGCATATTTTTGAAATACTGTGTTAATTGGTCTTTTATGAGAAGGAAGTGAAGCTATATCTAATCCATCAAGAAGTAGTTTTCCAGCTTGCATAGTTTCAAATCCACCAATAATACGTAATATAGTTGTTTTTCCACAACCAGAAGGTCCTAAAAAAGTAACAAATTCATTTTCATTTATTGAAAGATTAAAATCTTCTAAAATAACATTATCGTCATACGATTTTTTAACACCTTTAAGTTCAAGAATCTTACACACCATAATACGTTTCTCCTAGTATGTTATTTTAACGACAAAAATTATACTATTATATTTTCAAATGTAAATATATTTTTTAAATATTTTTTAGATTAATCAAAACTTAATATTTCAGTATTCTCTTCATCAAATAATATGTCTTTAAATTTTCTACTATCAATTGCACAAGAATTTAACAGTTCATCTAGATTATTGAATATTCCTAAAGTTTCATAATTATAAATATTAGGTTCTAAAATATTTTTACTTTCAATTACAGAAACGACTTTATATAAATAATAATCATTATCGCATAAACCTTCTCTACACATTCTATACCGCTGATTTTTATATGTAAATTCAACACCTACGTGTTTTTCGTGAGTTATCTCATTATCTTCACCAAACTCTAAAATAAATTGTTCTAATGTATATTTGTATTCATTATTCATAAATATTTATTCCCTTTCTTAAATATTTTATATACTAATTTTATATCATCTTCACTTAATTTGTGAGGTTCTTCGATGTGGTTTAAATCATCATGATAATGCCAATTTAAAATTTCTCCTGTTATTTTATTTTTGTGTGTATGCAACAAATCAATAGATTTAATTTTTCTATGATCCTCATAGATACCAATTTGTTTAATCTTACCTTTTGCAATTAATACATAAATCCCATTATCAGAATGTGAATAATCCGGTATCTTTTTACCTCCTTTATGATCATCTTGAATAATATATTTAACGTTATCTTCAAATCCTATTGTATGGTAAATTTGCCCGTTT
>CAYNBG010000018.1:0-10402 GCA_964395495.1 uncultured Staphylococcaceae bacterium | reverse complement strand
ATTAATCTTTACAATTTACAAAATAAAACGAAAATATTTAAAGTCGAGGTGATATTATGAAGAAAAAAATGCGTTTATGCCTAACTTTTCTTACTTCTTGTATGTTACTTAATGGAGTTGGTTTAGTAAGTTGTCAAACTACTACACCAGACGATCAAAGTACACAAAAAGAAGAAGACGGGTTAAAAATCGTAGAAAAAAATAGTTTAGATGAACTATATAGAGGAATGACAGTCGATTTAACAGAATATATCGATGTTGTGAATGTTAAAGATGGCAAAAAAGAATCAGTTTCCTTTAAATCGTCAGTTATAAAAGGAAGCAGTGATACAACAGTTGGATCAATCGATTCATCTGGAAAATTAGTGCTATCTAAACCTGGTAAATTAGTTTTAGATATCGAAGCCAATGGTGAAGATTTATTTTTGGAAATTAATGTTAAAGAAGCTAATGAATTAACACAAGCTTTTGGTTTATTTAATAAAGCTAGTGCAAATTATAAGATTAATTATTATGATGCTAGTGGAAATAAAACAAAAGAAGTATTAAGAAGTAAATACTATATGTATGATTCTACTAACAATAGTGGTTATGTCCTTTCCCAAGGAGATGATTTAATTTATTTATTCTCAATTGAGAATAATGAAGTTAAAGAACAAGTACCTCCTCAAGGTGAAAAAGGTGACTTTAATAGTACTTTTGTAGATTTATCTACATTTGCTAGTAGTTCTTATTGGACTTATACATCTTTAACTAAAAAAGAAGCACAATATAAAAAATATAAATATGCATTAACATATTCAACTACTGCATTAAGTAGATTACTTAGAAGTTTATATATTACAAGCACTACACTTACTTATAATTCTTCATCATATTCTTTATATACATTATTAATGTGTGTAAGTAATGGTGAATTATCATTTTTACCTGTATATACTAACTCTTCTTATTCAGTTTTAGTATATGGAGATGAAATTAAAGTTAATGGTTTTGGTGAAGCTAAAAATGAAGTATTAGATGCTTATATTGCTGATTATAAAGAACCAGTAAAAGTAGATACATCAGAAATTGTTACTAATTTAAAATATTGTACAAGTGTATTAAATTATTCAATTGATTATTCTAGTAAGGTATATGATGAAGAAGGTAATAAAATTAAAACTACTTCATCAGTATTTAGAAAATACTTTAGTTCTTATGGATATACTAAACTTAGAAAATTAAATTCAGATATATTCTGGCATTCTAATTTCTCTGGTATGGATTCTCAAGGTACAGTTATTCCTGGAGGTTTAATTAATAAGAATAATAAGACTTATTTATATAGAGATTTAAATAATACTGGAGAATATACATTAATTAATGAATATATTGAATCTGGTAAATCTGCAAGTTATTCTCATTATTATATGTATTCTAATATTGAAGACTATATTCCTACAATTGCATTTTCTACAACAGATATTAAAAATGGATATCCAACATATGATGAAGATACAAAAACATATACATATAGCAATACTTTAACAGCAGGTCAAAGTGTTGTTACAGGTGCTTTAAGTATGATTTATCAACCATATGCTGCAACTAGTGGAAATATTGGTCAAATTTGTAAAAGTACAACATCTACAGCAAGTTTTAACTTTACATATGATGAAAATAACACATTATCTAATGTTAAATTAACTGTAAAGATTTTATTTACACCTACTTTATATTCTGATTTAGATCAAACTTATACTTTAGTTATGACTGGAAATATCTTTGATATTGGTAGTACTGATTTAAGTGATGTTAAAGCTCAACTTGAGAGTCAATTTTAGGAGGGAAAACATATGAAAAAACATAAATTATTTTTAAATTTAACATTTGTTCTTTCTAGTTTAGTATTAGTTGGATGTTCTGCTCCTGAAACAGTTCCAGAAGTAGTTAAAACTTCTAGGACTATCGAATATACTAAAAAAGATTTATATCAAGGTGAAACTATTTCATTAGATGATTTAATTAAAGTTGTTCCAGGAACTAATGAAACGAAAGAAGAACAAGAAGACACTGAATTTAACTACGAAATTTATAGTAGTGATGGTACAAGTGATTTAATTGAAGTTGATTCTAGTTTAAGTTTAAAGAATTCACATACAATTACATTACTTAAACCTGGTAAAATAATCTTAAAAGTTACATCAAAAGATGCATATAAATATGTATCATTGGATATTAAATTAGCACCTACTTTATCTAATTTTATTTCCAAGATTAATGAAAAAGATGTTAAAAGTTATACAGTTAGTAAGAATTTTACAATTGATAGCAGTTATAATGTAACTGAAGTTAGTGATGGTACTCCTACTTTATATAAGAATGAAAAATATGTATATAATCCTTCATCTAAAACTGGATTATTAGTAGGTAATGCTAATGAATGTTATTATTATCAATTATTTGATAAAGATAATTCTCAAACATTTATTCCATGTAGTAATGGAACAAGTACAACTCCTTTAACAAGCGGAGACTTTAATGCTACATATCCAAGTTTAGCTAGTTATTTTACCGAAAGTTCATTAACATTTAATAATTCAATTAAAAAAGTATTTGGTGATGAGTATGCTTTTGGATATGAATATACTACAGCTAATAAAACTCAATTTATGTCTTTATTAACTAATTTAGGATTAACATATACTCATTCTATTAATGGTAAAACATTCTATAGTTTATTTATTGTACCTAAATATGAAGATGGTCAATTTAAATTCTATAATGTTTCTTCTTCAACAAATGGTAGTGTTGTTGAAGGTCCTTATGTATTAAATGATGTTAATTCTACAACAATTCGTGTTGTTGAAGAATTTGCTAATAATACAGTTATGGAAATATCTGAACAAGATCCATCTATCTATAATAAGTTTGCCGATATAACAAGTTATACATGTACTTCAAAAGGTCAATTTGAAGATATGGAAGGGAACGAAATAGATGTTAAAGATGGGTTTGAAGGATGGCTAGATAATAAAACATATAATATAAAATGGAATTCTTCTGCATTATATGTCGATTTCTTAACAGATATTGATAGTAGTAAAACTAATGATGAAGCTATTTTAAAGAATGCTGTTGATGGAACAAGTAGTATTGTTAACTTATATTATAAAGATGGTAGCAGTTATGTTTCTCAAGGAGCATATGGAAATGATCCTAGTAGTGGAACAAAAATTACTAGACTTGAAAATAGTTCAACATACTCTAATTATTACCCATCAAATATGCTTAGACCTACAGCATTAAAATATGTTAGTTTTATTAAATTAGATACTAATAAATATAGAATTACTGCATATAATGATGTTCATAGTCAAAACTTAATTAAATATATGGTAGGTATGACAACTGCTCCAGTAATTACATCAACTAGTGGCCCACTTGTCTATTATATTAAATATTCATATATGGATTTAACATTTGATGATAATGGTGATGTACATGGTGATTTAAAGTGTAAGATGAAAGACGCTGATTCAGAAGATTTTATATATCACTATACATTCACAATTAGTGACATCGATTCAACAGTTATAGATTTATAAATTAATAAACAAAGGAGAATATATAATTATGAAAAAAAATAAAGTATTAATGGTTTACGCTTCAGCATTACTTGCATTAGGTACAGTTAGTGGAGCTTTAGTAAGTTGTGGAGAACAAGCACAAAAACAATATGAAAATGATGGTAAATTTCTTGAAGTTACATCTAACCCAAATAAAACAACATTTACAGTTGGAGAAGCATTATCTTTAGAAGGTTTAGTTGTTAAAAAATATGAAGTAGTTAAAGATGTTAAATCATCTCCTGTTACGGTTAGTGAATCTGATTATGATTTATCTGTAGAAGAAGGTACTATTTTAAATGAAGTCACTACAGATTTTAAAGTAACATTAGGTTTAAAATCAGATAGTGAATATCAAAAAGTAACATTACATTTCGTTGTTAAAGATAAAGAACAATTTACAGTTACATTTAAAAACTATGATGGTAGCGTTGTTTCTACTTCTTTAGTTAAAGAAGGTGAAACAGTAACATTTACTGGTGTAGAACCATCAAGAAGTGCAGATGAAACATATGCATATAGTTTTGCTGGATGGTATCTTGAAGGAGATGAAACTCAAACTAAAGTTGATTTATCATCATTAAAAGTTGTTAGTAATACAGTTTTAGTTGCTAAATATACAAGATATGATAAAGCAAGTGGAGATTTAAACTTTAACTATGTTTTAAGTGATGATGAAAAATCATATGAAGTTAGCGAATTTAAAGCAACTGATACTGATGGAAATTATAAAACTGAAGTAACAATTCCTGATACATTTAATGATTTACCTGTTAGTAGTATTCAAACTAAAGTATTTTATGATAACAAGTATCTTACAAAAGTTACTTTTGGTGCAAATGTAAAAATAGTTGGAGAACAAGCATTCTATAATATGTCTTCACTTAAAGAATTAAATTTAAATGAAGGTCTTGAAACAATTGGAACTAAAGCTTTTGCAAGTTTAGGTGCTCTTGAAGCAATTAAGATTCCAAATAGTGTTAAAACTATTGGAGAAAACGCTTTTAGAGGTGCTAAAGCTGCTAAAACTTTAGATTTAGGTACAGGAGTTGAAACAATCGGTGATGAAGCTTTCTGGGGTTGTTCAGCTTATAAGACATTAACTTTACCTGATTCATTAGTTACAATTGGTGATAAAGCATTTTCAGATAGTGATGGTGTAGAAACATTACACATTGGTGCTAAAATTGACAGAGATCAATTAATTACATTTTGTGAAGATAATTCGATTTCTACAATTACAATTAGTGCTGATAACCCATATTTAAAAGTAGTAGATAATGTTGTTTATTCAAAAGATGGAAAAGTATTAGTGTTCTCGGCTTTTGCAAGTGGAGAAAGAGATGATGCAGGTGATTTAGTAGATGGTACATTTACAATTAATGATGAAGTTGAAACTATTGGAGCTTATGCTTTCTATAAACATTGTAAAACCTATCATTCTCACTCAAAGATTGTATTTGGTGCAAATGTAAAATATGTTGAAGAACATGCTTTTGATACAACTCGTGGTGATGAAATTGTATTTAATGATAAAGTTGAATCATTTGGTGCATATTGTTTCTTATATTGTTATAATGAAACAAATTTAGATTTTGTACTTCCTGATAGTGTTACAACATTAGGTGATTATTGCTTTAAGAGTTGTTCAAAATTAACATCATTTAAGTTTGGTAAAAATATGGTAAACTTTGGTGTTGATATTTTTAATAGTTGTTCAGGATTAAAAAAGACTACAGGATTAATCACAATTTCTGATGAAAACGAAAAACTTTCTATTGGTGAAGATGGCAATGCTGTTTATTCAAAAGATGGTAAAAAAGCAATCTTCTGGCTTGATGCTCAAGCAGCTACAAGTTATACAATGCCTGAAACTGTTGAAGAAGTTAGTGATTATTTCTTAAACGGTAAAAAAGCTACTACAACAATTACTTCAATGACTTTATCAAGCAATTTAAAGAAAATTGGAGCACATGCTTTTGACGGTATGGCTAAAGTTGCTAATGAATTAGCATTATCTGATACACTTGAAAGTGTTGGAGAAGGTGCATTTAAAGGAATGAAACTTGTAACAAAGATGAATGTTCCTGAATCTTTAACATCAATTGGTCATTATGCTTTTAGTGGAATGTCGGATTGTGATTTTGGAACAGTCACTCTTGGAGAAGGTTGTGCAGTTGGAAATAGTGCTTTCTCAAGTTGTGCTAAACTTACTGAAGTTGAAGTTGATACAAATAATATTGGTACTAGTGTATTTTCTAGTTGTACAGGTTTAACAAAAGCTACATTAGGAAGTGCAGTTACAGTTATTCCTCAATTTTTATTCCAAAAATGTACAGCATTAGCAGATGTTAATGTACCTGTTAATGTAACAGAAATTCAAAAAGGTGCATTTGATCAATGTAGTAAATTAACATCTATTACATTACCAGATCGATTATTAACTATTGAATATCATGCATTTAATAAAACAGGATTAACCGAAGTTAAAGTTCCATCTACAGTTACAACGTTAGGAACTGATGTTTTCTCAAATTGTGCATCATTAACAAAAGCTGAATTTGCTAATACATTAGAAGAATTACCTAAAGATACATTTATGTCTTGTTCTTTATTAAATGATGTCGCTTTACCAAACGGATTAAAAACAATTGGAGAAAATGCATTTAAATCTTGTGCAGCATTAACAGGATTTAGCGTACCTGAAGGAGTTACAACAATTAGTGGTTATGCATTTAGTAGCTGTAATAAACTTGAAACAGTTTCATTACCTACAACATTAACTACAATAGGAAATCAAGCATTTGCAAGTTGTAGCGCATTAACAACAATTAACTTCCCTGAAACTATGGTTAATTTAGGAAGTATGGTCTTTAATGGATGTAGTAAATTAACTACAATTGAAGTACCTGCAACAATTAGTGAAATTCCTACAAGTTATTTAGCTGGTAGCGGTATTACTTCATTTTCATTAAAGGAAAATCAATATTTTGAAGAAGATGGTTCTAGTGCTTTTAGCAATTGTAAATCTTTAGAATCAGTTACATTAAATAGTAATATTACTAAATTTGGTAATAACATGTTTAATGGTGATACTAAATTAACAACTATAAGTGGTGCTGGAGAAATTACTTCAATTGGTTCTAGTGCATTTAATGGTTGTACAGTTTTATCTTCATTAGGATTTAGTTTAGATAAAGTTACTTCAATTGGTTCTAGTGCGTTTATGGCTTGTAAGGGATTAACATCATTTGCACTTCCTACAAATGAAAACTTTACAACACTTGAAGCTAATACATTTAAACAATGCACAGGATTAACTGAAATTGAAATTCCTGAAAATGTTACAACTATTGGAAATGCTGTATTCTACGGATCAGGATTAGCTTCTCTTACTATTAAAAATAAAGATGTTGTATTCACTTCTACAACTAAATATCAAGGAATTTGTTATAGTTGTTCAAGTTTAACAACAATTAACTATTCTGGTACAGTTGAAGAAGCTGCAGCTAAATTCACTGAAAAAACAGTTGGTAAAACAGGAGTAAGCGTTGTCTGTAGTGATGGCACTTATACAGTAGCTTAATTATGAAAAAAAATAGAATATTATTATTGTCTATTGGAGCAGCTTTATTAGCTAGCTGCTCTACTAGCTCAAGTGGAGCTCATACTATCACTTTTAAAGATAGTGATGACAATACTTTATTAACTTTAAAAGTTAACGATGGTAAATCTATTGATGATTTTATTAGTGCAGATGATTTATCTAGTTTATCTTCTTTAAAAAGTGGCGATTTAAGTGTATATAATTGGTTTAAAAGCAAAAATGATGCTAAACAATTAAATAATGGTACTGATAATAGCAATATTGTTGGATTTGATGAACCAATTAAAAGTGATTTAACTTTATATCCTGGATATGTTTATAAAAATTATGATGAAGAAATAAGTTCATATATTGAAGCATATTTAGGTAGTTATCAAGTTCAAGGAGTATCTTCTTTACCTATTTTATATACAAATGAAATTGTTGCTACTGGTATTAACAAGATTTCATATAAAAATGTTAATGAAGAAAGATATACTGAATTTAAATATGATTTAGTAAACGAATATTCATTTACTTATGATGAAACTACAACTAATTATTATGATAAAGAAGGTATTTATTATTTAAACTTTACATATGATTCTACAAATAAAGTAGTAGATTTAACATTTACATTTAATGATAAAGTAGGTGAATTTCCTACTCAATTTGTAGGAAGTATGTTTTATGGATTAGATATGAGACAATACTTTAATGAAGATAATTTCTCATTATCTAAAAACTATAAAGGTGAAGATTTAACTAAGAAATACATTACAAATATTGAATATAATGATGATGAATCATCATATTGTAAATATGTATTCTATACTCCTAAAGATACTGATGAAGATCCAGTCAGTAGTATTAATTCATTCTTGGTTAATGAAGGAATGAGTAAGCAATCAACAAATACATATAGAGATACATTCTTTACATGTGAAATTAAAACATTTTTAGTAACATCTAGTTATGTTTCTCAATATAGAGAATTAGGTTTATCTGTTGGTATGGTTGGTCTTGAATTTATTGATACATCAAGTAATCAATTAGATACAGAAACATTAGCATATTACTATAATAGACTTACAGGTCATGATTTTGATACAAATATTTATCAAGTATTTGATTATGCATGTAGATATACTCAAATATTAACATATTCTTCATCAAGTTATGGATATGGTACAGCTTTTTATTCGTTTGGAGTTAATAAAGATGATCTTGAATCTAGTTTAAAGAAAATGGAAGAAACAGACTGGACATATTCAAAAACTACAAGTGGAGGTAAAACTGCATTCTCATTATTAAATAAAACACAAGAATATGGTTTACAATTAACTTTCTATGATGGAAGTAAGTATACTGATTTAGTTACTAATTTACTTCAAGTAAGTTATTATCATAAAGATAGTGTATTTGATAAGATTAATAATTGGCTAACATATCAAAATGTTGGTGGAGGTAAACTTACTTCTATGCCAAAATTTGAAGCTAAAACATATAGCTCAGGTTACTTAACTAGTGGAACTACTTCAATACCTTATACTTATTATTTAAGCGGTACTAATGTTACTAGCGATGAATATAATAGATATGTTAATTTATTTAAAGATAATAGCGAATTTACTGATGTAAGCGATTCTACTAAATCTTATTTACAATTTAAATATAGTGATGGTTTCTATGAAGTATTGATTGCATATTCTAATTCTACATTGACAGTTAGTGTTATTTATGATGGTGTTAGAACATTTACTAATGCTA
This sequence comes from uncultured Staphylococcaceae bacterium, assembly GCA_964395495.1. GTDB lineage: Bacteria > Bacillota_I > Bacilli_A > RFN20 > CAG-826 > Onthovivens. The sequence goes on along the minus strand of CAYNBG010000018.1, from coordinate 1,435 downwards.
GTGATTCATTAAGCTATGTTTATGATAGATTAGGTGTAAAAACACTTACAGTTCCAGGATACGATAATTTATTTACTAAATATAATGATTTAGAAGTTAGTGTTAATCAATATTATAGTGGTAAAGATGAAAGAGCTATATTTATCATACCTTTAAGTGATAGTGATACTGCAACAAGTGAATATAATACCTTACTTGAAACATTTACAAATAGTGATGTATTAACAAAAGTTGGTACATCTAGTGGTATTACATTCTTTAAAGATAGTAATGGTGTTTATATGTATACATATACATCTAGTAGTTCTAGCTCATTATATATTGGTATGTATAAAGCTTAATAATAAATATAATTATTAAAATAAATAAAGTTATATAGCGAAAGTTATATAACTTTTTTATAATGTAATTAAATAATAAATAGGAGTTTTATATGAAAAAATATTTTAAATTAATGAGCATAATATCTTGGATTGGTTATGCAGCAGGAATAATAATTTTTATTATTTATTTTGTTAAAATTGGATCAACTTTAAATGCTATAGGTTTAGCATTAAATATCTTTTATTTAGTTTTAATAATTGTTTGTGGGCCTCTTGTTCCATGTTTTTTATGGACTTATTCAGATTTAATTAAAGAAAAAGAATAATATGACTTTTTTAATTATATTTATTTCTATTATACTTGGAATTTTATTTCTATTATTTCTAATAATTGTTATTAGAAAATCTTTAAATAAATCTAATAATAGTAAAATTAAGTCTCAAATAAAGACTTTACAAGAAGAAAAAGGAATAAAAGGAGAAATAATTGTAGATACATATTTAAAAGAATTATTAAAAGACAATGAATATTTATTAACTAATCTTTTAATTCCTTATAATAAAAATAATGATAAAACTGAAATTGATGCTATTTTAATAACCCATAAAGGAGTTTTTTGTATTGAGATAAAAAATTGGTCAGGAATTATTTATGGAAATGATGAGGATAAATATTGGTATCAAAAATTGAATGATTCAAATTTAAATAAAAATCAACATAGAAATCCAGTTAAACAAAATGAAAATCATTGTGAAATAGTAAGTAGAACCATTAAAAATAAAAATATAAAAATAAATAATGTTGTTATTTTTATGAAAATAAATGACTATAAGAATATACATTCTAATCATGTATATTCTTTATTAGATTTTATTTCTATATATAAAACATTACCAGATTCATGTAAAGATAATAACTCCTTAGAAAAAATATATAGTATTTTAAGTAAATATAAGGCTAGTGAAGAAGAACTTAATAAACATAAAAATAAGTTGCAAAATAAATATAAAGATTAATTTTTTATGCAAAAAGGGAATGCAACTCCCTAAAATACTAAGAATATTAAATAAAAAGTTATGCAAAAAGGGAATTGAATTCCCTAAAATACTAA